>CALXRH010000080.1 GCA_944390625.1 uncultured Clostridia bacterium | reverse complement strand
TTTATCGTATATTTTTGTTATGTTTTTATACTACCATACGCAATTTTATTTTGCAAGTTTTTTTACATTATTTTTTATTTTGCTGTATTCTTTTTTTACGTATATAAAAAATCGCTTTAATTTTAATCTCTTAAAACTTAAAGCGAAATTCCATATTTTAATTTTTTTATCAAATTTCCTCTATCCCTTTCTTTTTAACTTTATATATTCTCTACATTTTTCTTCTAAAACTACAAAATCACAGCATCTCCTTACCATATTCTCTGGTAATTTATTTTGTATTCTTTTTAAATACAATTCTTTGGCTTTATGCTTTAAATTTTTACCATAACGATTTAACCAACGTAATTGATCTTTTAATAATTCTTGATACATTTTTTCTTTTTTCGTCTTGCAAGTAGCATTCATATCAATCGGTTTGTATTCTCCATTTGGTACTGGTATCATGTTATTAAAATTTATAGCTCCAAGCTTTCCCCCGTTTATTTTATAAAAATCCATCGTATTTTTCATTCTTAAATGTTTTGCTTTTGGTGAAGAAAGTGGTGCAAAATATTGATATTCATTTATTTGAAAAAGAACCCCAACAAATGGTCTTAAATCTTTTTGTTGTGCATTGTAACTAACTCTATCATCATAATTTCTTAAATAATCACAATACCTGCTATTGACTGTTACTAAATTATAATTACTTTCCATTTTTACTCCTCACAATAAAAAGGGATGCAACCTAATCAGAATTAGGAAGCCCCCTTTTCCTTTTTCAACTCCCTCTTTTTGGTGGGGAACACCGCTTTTTCAACTCCCTCTTTTTGGTGGGGATCACCGCTTTTTCAACTCCCTCTTCTTGGTGGGGAACACCGCTTTTTTGTACATTTTTATTGTACTTTCATATTATATTCATTTTATCACAAATTATTTCCTTTATCAAGCCATTTTACGAATTAATTCTAATGATTTTCTCCACTTTATCTGTATTTTCATTTATTTCAAATAACACACTATTAAAAATAGCTTCTCCTGTAGCTATTTTATATCTTTCCGGAAGGGCTGTTAAAAATCTTTTAAATGCTACTTCTTTGTCCATTCCTATTACAGAGTCTTTTGGGCCTGTCATTCCAATATCTGTTATATAGCCTGTTCCATTTGGCAAGATTTGCTCATCTGCCGTTTGTATATGGGTATGGGTTCCAAACATAGCCGTAATTTTGCCATCCATATAATAGCCCATTGTCTTTTTTTCACCTGTGGCTTCTGCATGAAAATCTAACACAATGATATCGGCTTCTTTTTTTACTTTATCTACAATTTTTTGTGTTACTAAAAACGGATTGTCTACCATAATGTTGATTTCTGCTCTTCCTATGGCATTGATAACTGCGATTCTTTTGTTTTGGCACGCATAAATGCAATATCCTTTACCACATACTCCTTCTGGGTAATTGGCTGGTCTTATGATTTTAGGATGGTCTATAAATTTGAAGATTTCTTTTTTTCCCCAAGTGTGATTGCCTAGTGTTACACAGTCTGCTCCACTTGCTAATATGTCTTTAAAGTTTTTTTCGGTAATTCCCATTCCTTCTGCAGCATTTTCACCATTTACTATCGTAAAATCCACTTGATATTCTTGTTTTATTTTTTGAAGTTTTTTTTGAAGTTCTTGGATTCCTAATGAACCGACTATATCTCCTACTGCTAAAATGTTCATTTAAACTCCCTCTCTTTCATGCTACTATTTTACTATATCAAACTTTAAAAATCAATCTTTTTAACGCAAATCATAAAAAATGCAAAAACTATCAAAAGTATCATTATCCCATAGTAATTTCTAATTCTATTCTTCTTCTTTTGTTCATATTCTGTTTTTTCCAAATCCGAATTTTCTTCTGAAACCTCATATATATCACCTTCTGTAACTCTTTTACCTTGCACTAGCAATCTATGTGTATTAATACCATATGGTGTGCAAGTAATCAAAGTCACGAAATCTTTTCCCTCTATGACTTCTAAATCCTTTGTTTCTGTAGGAAGTACCACTTTTATTTGAAATACTTGATAAGTTAGTTTTTCTTCTAATATATTTAAATAAAAATAGTCATTTATTTCTAATTCATCTAATCTTGTAAAAATTTCGGTTCGAATAAGTCCTGTATGCCCTGTTAGAACACAATGAGTGCTTTCCCCACCGATTGGCAAAGATGTGTTTTCAAGATGGCCGACTCCTTTTTTCATAACGTCATCTGCAGTTCCGTGATAAATAGGTAGTTTGGCTGAAATTTTAGGTATTTCTAGATAAGCCATAATACCATTTTTTGATAAATTTAATATTTCATTATAATCATTTTTGTTATTTTGCAACTCTCCGTTTATGTTTTCATTATATTGTCTAGCTTTTTCATATTCTAAATTGATTTGTTCTTCCTCCATATTGACAATCGTTTCTTTATAACTTCTTATCATTTCAACTTGATTTTTTTCCGCAAAATAATTGCTAATCTTGGGGTAAAGCAATATACCGCTTCCTACTAATATAATAAATATAGAAATTACGCATTTTATTTTATACAATTGTATTTTCCTTTCTCGTATAATACCTGATAAACTATACAACCTACATTCCTTTATAAAAAACGTTTTTTTTTTAATTATTTTTTTCTTCTAATATTTTTTTCTTTTTAATAATAGATAAAACTAATGCTATACCCACTGCAATTAATGCAATTCCCACACTAGCAAAAGCAATTACTCCTTTACCACCAGTTACTGGTAATAAAAATCCTTTTGTATTAGGAAATATTAAGGTATATTCTTTATCTAGTACACCATCTGGCTCATTGTCTATCAATTCTATTTCATATGTTTTAGATGATACATTGTATCCTTCTGGTGCTTTGGTTTGCTGGATGGTGTATTTTCCCTCATCTAAACCATATACATATAAATTGCCTTGTTCATCTACTGCTACACTGGTTGTAGCTCCTTCCTCTTCTGAATTTGCTAAATAATAAACGCCTTCTTCTTTTTGGATAAAATATAATTGATTTCCTTCTTCATCATATAAAGCAAATTCACTACCTGCTAATGGTGTGTCTTGATTTTCTTTATCCACTGATTGTATTTCAATTCCATACGTATAAACCGTTACTTTGCCTGTTTTTTGT
The DNA here is from genome assembly GCA_944390625.1 of uncultured Clostridia bacterium. GTDB lineage: Bacteria > Bacillota > Clostridia > TANB77 > CAG-508 > CAG-269. The sequence goes on along the minus strand of CALXRH010000080.1, from coordinate 9,177 downwards.
GTTTGCATACTTGCTGCTTCATATGGATTATTGGAATACGCTAAATAGGCATAGTTATTATTTCCTTCGGTTCCTATTACAGAAGCTTCATTTAATTTTGCTGTATAAACTATTTTTATTGTATCATAGGAACTGATTGTGCTATAATCAAAATCAATTAAAAAGGTTACTTCTTCTTGACTTTCTGGTCTAGTGGTATCAAATGTTATGTCATACCCATAAATGGATTCTGCCTCTTTTCCTTCTTTTAAACCATAAATTGTTAGTGAATCTTCTTGGATTGTTAAAGATGGATCTAGTTTATCACTTATAGAGTATTTTTTAGCCAAACTATTTTCTAAATAGGTTGGTACATCTGCTTTTATGGTATAAGTTATATTCTGATTTGTACTATAATTATCAACTTGTTTTTCTTCATTGGTAACTGTTTTGGTAATACTTGGATTGGTTGCTTTTATTATTACACTTTGATTTTCTAAAATCCATTGATTTGTATTATCATCAAAACTTGGAACTAAATTTACAACAGATGGTGTATAAACCATGTATCCATTTTCAATTAATACTAAATAGGTTCCCATATCAACTTCAGAAAATTGGGCAGTACCTGTTAAATTAGTTTCTGTTACAGGATATACTGCTGTTCCGGTAGCTTTTTTAGTGGCATAAGCTGAAATGGATAGTGTACCTCCTTTTATTGCTGCTGTAAGTTTATCATAAAAGTTTTTTGCCTCTTCGGAATTACTTTGTACTTCTTGATAGAAGTTTTCCGAATTTGAATAATTTGGAAAATTGCTGTCTATCCATTCTTGTATAGAACTTTCCCAATGGTAACCTTCTTTGGGTTGGCTAGCTAGATAATCATATTCTATGGTGGCTATTTGGTATAAATAGACATCTACTCCTCCTTCTACATTGGAAATATTTATATTTCCTTTATTTTGGGTTTCTGTAATATTGGCATAACTTACTTGATTTAAATTCATCATTGATAAAATGAAAACTAAAATAAAATAGATTGATAAAATTTTTAAAATTTTTTGTGTATTCATTTTCCTCCTATTCTCTGTTAATTGTAATATTTTTTGGTCTAACAGTACCTTTGTAGGTTGCATAGTTTATCAGGTATTATTTATTTGGTAAGCAATAAATTTATTTACATAAATTTTTCCATTTTAGGATTCCTAAAGCAATTAAGATTCCCCCTATTAAGTCTAAAATAAGTATGTTATTGGCTCCTGTTAATGGTAATTCATAAAAATGGAGCATTTTTTTACCAAATATAACGGAAATCTTAATATTTTCTGTTACATTCGAAAATTCTGGTAAAGTTACATTTCCATTGTTATCGATTGTAAAGGCAGAATATACTTCATCATTAAGCAGTATTTTTTCTATTTTATATCCTTCATCTGGCGTAATTGTAATTTCTTTGCTGGAGGATTCCCCATGTTTTACAGTTTCTACGAAATGTACTCCTTCTTCTGTATAGGAAATTCCATCAATTGTTTGATTATATATTCCTGTGATAGTACCTCCTTTTACTTCTATTTCATTTCCTTCTTGATTGGTTTCAATATGATTTTTTACTTCTGTGGTTATGGTATAGGTTTTCTTAAAGTTATTGACGACTATCTTTTTAGGCTCTAATGTATCTTGCTTGCTATTTTCCATCAGTATAAAACCATCTACATTTCCAATTCTGGTTAAATAATAGGGAGTATCGGAAGCGTTTTGGTAAAAATTTTTAGTTGTTACTGTATCCCAGTTAAAATTTCCTCCTGCTATTATTTTTTGATTATTAAATTCATTTACACTATTGATATTGCTTATGGAGAATAGTTCCTGGCCTTTCCTATACATACAATCTGAAAAATTCACCTTTCCTTCCAAATCTAATTTTATAAAAAAGCCATTAGAATTATATGATGATGACCTTGCAAGGTCAAATTCACCTGATGTTGTGCCGTCATGATCTACATCTAAGTCTTTGATTGAATAATAATAGCCTCCTACTAAGATATCATTGTTGGTTGTAGATATTACATCATTAAAAGCAATTGAGGCATCAGTTGCAGATGATGATATGCTTTTTCCAGCTAAATAATAAATATTTTTTATAAAATCTCCCTGACTTGATAACATAAATAGATTCGCATTAATACCACCACTTTTATAAGTATAAATATCTTTATAATCTTCTCCACATTTTTTTCCTTTTACAATATTGGTACATGCCATAGCTACTACTAAATTATTTTCTTTTGTGGTTGTAATTGCTGTAAGTCTTATATATTTATAATCTGAATAAATACTGGTAGGAGCAGAGTAAAGCTCGTAATACCACCTATACTCACCTTTAGAAGAATAACTAATAATGATGCCATCTACATAATCTGGTAAATAACTAGAAATTGTATGGTTTGTATCAATATCGATTGTTCCTTTGTAATTAGCTACAATTGCTAAATTATTTTCTATTTCTGTAATATCACATATTTCGATATAATCTTGCCCACCAATTCTTTGACTCCATTGATAGATACCATTTATGGAATAAGATGCGATAAAGGAATTGACCTCTCCTTTATTTTGGATGCTCTCTATCTTATAATAATTGGTATTATTTTCATAAAAATGGATCGTATGACTATAAAAATTTCCTATCATGGCAAGGTCTCCATTGGTTGTTTGTATCACTTTTATGATTTCCTCATCTAGGTTTCCTCCGATTCTTACTGCCCATTCATAATCTCCATTTTGACTCATTTTTAACAAAAAACCATCTTTGTTTTTTACATCATAATTTGATTGGGATAATTGTGGTATTATCTCTCCATTAAAATATAAAACTGGACTTGCTATATAACCTACCACTATATACCCTCCATCTTTGGTTTGGATGATTTCATTACAACAATCTTCTTCACTTCCTCCCAAAGTTTTGGACCATAAATAATTTCCGTATTCATCATAGGAAATAATGATTCCATCTTTATTTCCTTCTGATATAACATCCATAGTATCATCTGAGTTTACATCCACTCCATCGTAAAATTCTCCTGTAATTTCAGGTGAATATTCTGAAATGGATCCGGGCTGCTATAACTCCTCCTGCGTAATTGCTTATTGTTGATTTTATCTCATCCCAAGTATAACCTCTAACGCCGTTTAACCATTCTGGTAAATTAAAATTTGATAATCCGATTTCAAAATAATAGGTTCTATTTTCTTCTTTTTCTTCTAACATATAGGCTTCATTTGCCGATACTTCGATTGCTTTATAGCATCCTTGTGGCAAATTAGCTTTTATGGTTCCATCTTTGCCTGTGGTGAGTACATAGTAATCTATTCCATTGATATTTTCTAGTTCTCCAACAATTTGTCCATCTGTTCCTACTGCTTGATTTCCTTCTAAATCGGTAATAATAAATTTGGTTCCCTCTATTGGCTCAAAGGTTTCTCCATCTTCTTTGTATAAGGTAAAGATAGATTCTGTGTCTTTTTCATTTTCTAAAGTGGTTTCCACTGATAAGCTTTTTGTATAGTTACTTTCTAAAAATAGAATTATATTAAATATCATTACCATTAAAAAAAGTTTTTTTAGCATTTTTAATTTTCTTTTCATGTTTTTCTATCCTTTGTCGTTAAATGGGTTTCTAACGAATTGGCTCCTTTCTTTTTATTTTTGATTCAACTCTTATTTAATTTATTTGCGATCCATACTATTTTAATAAAAGAATTGCTCTACTTCCCGTTCTTTCTGTACTATCACTGATACTTTGATAACTTCTAAAAGCACATGACTTTTCTGTTGTTGTTGAGGAATTATAGTAACCACCTCTAAAACTAAAATACTGACCGTAAGAACCAAGTGTTAGCTCATTTACATTTCCTGCCATATCATAAATATTATTTGCTTTTGTATAATCTGAACTTCCAGCAGGAATTACTTTAGCATTTAAGCTTCCAGAGCTTTTTGTTGTTATATTGGCTTGTTTATCTGTATAATATTGGAATTTAGAACTTCTATAATTTCCCCATGAATCTGATGAATATACCGTTTCGTAAGTTTTAGCTCCTGTATCGATTAACCATTGTATGGTATAATCCCATAAGGAACTCCATATCATTGAGGTTTTTACATTTTCTTTTTCTCCTTGCATTTTTTTGGTTTTTTGATACAGGTCCGCCCAATTTTGTTTGGATAAATCTTCGTTCATTCTCCTAATTACGCTCTTCCCCTCTAACATACCAGTTTCATATCTTCCTATATAAAATCCTCCATATTTTTTTATGCTTTTTATGGCTTCGTAATAGTTTAGCTCTAGTTCTCTTATAAGTTCTTCTCGATTTTGATTTAACATTGTTTGTAATGTGATTTCATTAACAATAGCCGTATTGGCTCCATATCCTAAACCTGGTTCAAAGTAGTTTGTCATTACACTGATAGAAAAATTCCCATTGCGCTCTGACCAATTTTGCGGAACTCTCTCGAAAGAATTATAGGAATATATTTTTCCCCATAACTTACCATTTTCATCGACTCCATAAATTGTTTTTATTTTTTCTTCATCTACAGGAATCCATACATATTGATTATAACTGGATTGTAATTGTAACAATTCTTTTTCTTTACTGCCTGTATTTGCTAGATTAATTATCGTTTGCATTTCTGTACTATCCCAATTGATATCTCCTTCATAAATTACAAAGCCACCATTTACAGATGTTTCTTCTGCTATTTTTGAGGCAGTATATCCTTTAGGAATAGGAACCATTTTCCCATCACTACTTTCTACATAAGAAATATTGGTTGTTTCTGGAACTAATTTGGATACATTATTTGATTTAAAAATTGCTTTTTCAGCTGAATTTGAATTAATAACTAGTATGATAATTATTAAAATTGTTAAAAACATTAAATTGGCTAAAAATAAACCTTTACTTAAATGTTTTTTTGTTTTTTTCGCAGTACTCACTCCTTTTTACTTCTTGTTATGATTCTTATAAATAAAAATACTTATAAAAATATTGAAAGAATTAATAATAAGATATTAATTTGAACTAATTTTTAATTAAAAATCTGAACTATGCCCTTATGTTAACATAAAAATTTTATTTTGACAATATCTTTTTGCAATTTTTTTGATTTTTTCATCGCAAAATTCGACATTTTTCATCATAGGAACATTGGTACCGGATCTTTTTGGTTCTTTGGGGACCAAAAAGACCCGGTACCAATGGCTCCCATGGCTCTATAACTCAAATTGGCTGTTATATAAATCGGCATAAAATCCTTGTTTTGCCATTAGTTCTTCGTGATTTCCTTGCTCAATTATGTTTCCATCATTTACAACTAGGATTAAGTCTGCATTTTTGATGGTAGATAATCTGTGTGCTATGATAAAGGATGTTTTGCCTTCTGTTAATTTGTCCATGGCTTGTTGAACTAGTTCTTCGGTTCTAGTGTCTACATTGGAAGTCGCTTCGTCTAGTATTAAGAATGGTGTTTTTTTAGTCATTCCTCTTGCAATGGTAAGCAATTGCTTTTGTCCAGCCGATACTGCATCATTATCGGAAAGTGGGGTGTCTAGTCCTTTTGGCAAAGTTTTGATGAAATGGTCTAGTCCTACTGTTTTGCAGATTTCTCTTACTTCGTCATCGGTTATGTTTTCATTATTGTATACAATATTTTCTCGAATGGTTCCATCAAATAGCCAGGTATCTTGTAAAACCATGATAAATAAGTCATGTACATTTTCTCTGGTTAGTTCTTTGGTGGATATTCCATCAATTTTGATGTCTCCAGAGTTGATATCATAGAATTTCATAAGTAGGTTTACAAGGGTTGTTTTTCCCGCTCCGGTTGGTCCTACAATGGCTATTTTTTGGCCAGGTTTTGCTTTGGCACTAAAGTTCTTTATGGTTGGTTTTGGGTTATCGTCATATTGGAATACCACATTTTCAAATTCGATGTTTCCTTTTACGATTTCTTTATCTAACTTTTTCGTAAAGGAACTTTCATCTTTCATTTCTGCTTCGTCTAAAAACTCAAATACTCTTTCACTCGCAGCTCCTGTGGATTGAAGAGATGTCATAGCTTGTGCAATTTGTGATAAAGGTGATGTAAATAGTCTTACATAAGTAATAAAGGCTACAATTACCCCAAATGAAATGATATCATTCATGGTGAGTAATGCTCCTACAATGCATACTGCTACATAACCAAAGTTTCCAATAAAGTTCATAATTGGTTGCATAAGTCCGGATAAGAATTGACTTTTTCTGTCTGCGTCTGCCACTTTTTTATTGAATTTATCAAACTTTTCATCTGATGCTTTTTTACCATTATATACTTTTACTACATTTAGTCCTGAATAGATTTCTTCTATATGACCATTTAGGTTTCCTAGTTCTACTTGTCTGGATACGAAATATTTTTGAGATTTTCCTAATATAATAAACATAAATATAAATCCTATTAGGCTAGCAAGAATAGCAGTGATTGCCATAATCCAGTTGGTGTAAAACATCATAATAATGGTTCCTAGAAATAGAGTGGTACTACTTACTAGAGTAGCTAAAGATTGGTTCATGCTTTGTGCTATGGTGTCTACGTCATTGGTTACTCTAGATAAGATATCTCCAATGGCATTTTTGTCAAAATATTTTAGTGGTAGTTTGTTGATTTTTATGGATATTCTGCTTCTTAAACTTTTGGCAAATTTGTTGGCTACATCGGTCATTAAAATAGATTGTATAAAGGTAAATAAAGCACTTGCTATATATAAAGATGCTAATAAGGCTGCAATTTTTTTGATGGCATCCATATCCATAAATGGTTTAATTACTTCTTGTATGCTCTCTGGCATTTCATCTATTTTTAAATATAGCTCTGTTTCACCAGTCTCTTCTGTTACATTACTCATTAATTGGATAAATTTGATTTGATCTTCTGGTGATATTTGGCTTCCGTCGATTTCGATTTCATCTAGTATTGCTCTTTGTATGCTTTCTGGCATAGATAAGATGGCATTTTCAGTTAGATTTCCTGCTTCCATTTCATTCATTAAATTTAAAAATGTAGTCCTATCTTCTTCTGGTATATCAGCTGCTGCTAGTTTGGCTTGTATATTTTCTTCGGTAAAACTAGCTGTTATTTTTTGGGTTAAGGTTTGCAAATTATCAGTATTGACGACAAGTCCTTCTGATATTTCATCTGTTAAATTGGATAGTTGATTCGGAGCAATGATGGACATAATCGAGCCTAGCACTGCTAGAATAAGTGCTATATATACTAATATTCTAAAAGGTTTTAATTCTGAAAAAAGTCTTTTCATTGCCCCTTTAAAATCTTTTGCTTTATCTTGAGGGTTTGCCCCCCTTCCCATTGGTCCTCCTCTAGGCATTTTCTAATTCCTCCTTTGATAATTGTGATATAGCGATTTGTTTATATACTTCGCATGTTTTTAATAATTCTTTATGTGTTCCCATTCCAACTACTTTTCCTTCATCGATTACTAGTATTTTATCTGCATTCATAATGGTTCCAATTCTTTGTGCTACAATTAAGGTAGTCTTATCTCCGGTATATTTCTTTAATTCTTTTCTTAAAACACTATCTGTTTTATAATCTAATGCAGAGAAACTATCATCGAAAATGTAAATTTCTGGGTCTCTTGCGATTGCTCTTGCAATGGAAATTCTTTGTTTTTGTCCACCTGATACATTGGTTCCACCTTGGGACATATGCGTTTCGTAGCCATGCTCCATTTTTTCGACAAAGTCTTTTCCTTGTGCTACTTCAATTGCTTTTTTTACTTTTTCGTCTGAAATTTCTCCTTTTCCATTATCCCCATAAGCGACATTGCCTTTTACGGTGTCGTTAAATATGACTGCCTTTTGCGATACATAACCGATTTTATTATGTAAAAATTCTTGGGTGTAATCTTTTACATTGACACCATCTACTAATACCGCTCCTTCTGTTGCTTCATAAAATCTTGGGATTAAGTTAATTAGGGTCGATTTTCCAGAACCGGTAGAACCAATAAATGCTACAGTTTCGCCTTTGTATGCTTTAAAAGATATGTCTTTTAAAACATACTCTTCTCCATCTGGATATTTGAAAGATACATCTTTAAATTCTACGGTTCCTACTTCGTTTGTGGTATTGGAATTGATGGTTCCATCTTTTATGGTAATATCGGTATCTAGTACTTCATTAATACGTTCTGCTGATACTTGGGCACGTGGTAACATCATAAAAATCATGGCAAGCATTAAAAATGACATAATTACTTGCATTCCATAAGAGCTAAATACTACCATATCTCCAAATATTCCAATTTTGTCGGCCATTAAAGAGTCTTTGATTAAATAAGCTCCTATGAAATAAATACCAAGTGTTAAGAAATACATAACCAAATACATCGTTGGTGAAAGAATAGCAAATGTTTTTTGGTTAAATAATTGTTGATTCGTAAGACGTGTATTTACTTCTTCGAATTTGTCTTCTTGATATTTTTCCGCATTAAATGCTCGAACTACTCGAATTCCTGTTAAGTTTTCTCTTGTTACACCATTTACTTTATCAATTAATTTTTGTACAATTTTAAATTTAGGCATTACAATTACCATTAAAATTCCTATAACAGATAATAAGATGACAACTCCCACTCCTGTAAGGGCACTCCATTGCCAACTTTTATTTAAGATTTTGCTAATAGCCCAAACTGCTGTAATTGGTGCTTTTATCATAAGTTGCAATCCCATGGCAACTAACATTTGTATTTGGGTAATATCATTGGTGGTTCTTGTAATTAAACTACTTGTTGAAAAGTCTTTTATTTCACTCATGGCTAAATTTTCAACTTTATAAAATAATTTTTTTCTAACATTCATAGAAAATGTTGCTGCTATGCCAGAGATAATGTATCCTACAATGATTGCCGAGATTAAACTTCCTAAGGCACATCCTAACATATAGGCTCCATTTTCGATAATTTCTGACATTTGGCTTCCTTCTGTTTGTACCAATACAGTTATTTGTGACATGTAGTCTGGCATTTTTAGTTCTAACCATACTTGACCTACGATTAAAATGAAACAAACTACTGCTAAAGCCCATTCTTTTTTCCCTAAGCTCTTCTATCATTTTATCCTTTTTTCCAT
>CALXRH010000079.1 GCA_944390625.1 uncultured Clostridia bacterium | reverse complement strand
AATAAATAATTGGTATGAGCAAGTATAATAGATAAGGTCATAATTGGTATTAAAATTAATAATGTTTTTGAAAGAATTTTTGCTGCATCACGACGTGTTGCATATTCATCATCTACATTTAAAATTTCTAGTCTTCGTCTTAGTTTTAGTATATAACTTTTGATAAATGGTATTTTGGAATAAGTTATATACAGTTTTTGATACATGATTTCAAATGAGAAATTACTAGTTTTCGTTCCTTGTCTTAGCTTTTTTATTTGCTGATAATCTGATTTTCCCATTTTTTTAGATAAAACCAAATAGGCAATCACAATTACGGCAAATATTCCACCTACCCCATATATTACATAAAGTAACATATCTGTTGACATTATCCTGCTCACCTCCTAGGTTTTCTACCACGTTTTGCTACTCCTGCTGCGATTTTGGATTTTTCTTTTCTTTCATCTTCCATTCTGTATACACTTTCTTCGCCCCAATGTTTTGCCACAAAATTATCAAATTCTTCTGCATCGGCGTCTGTCATATTTAGTCTCATTTCTCGAATATTTTTGTCTGATATTTTGTTGGTAATGATGTATTCTCCATCAATATATTCTAATATATTTCTGTATTCATATAATTGAGCATCTGTTGTTTTTGCAAAAAATTGTGTAGCATTATCAAAAAATTTATCAAATTTTCCTTCTAAGGTCTTTTCTTTTCTATGGTCGTAGGTATATTCGTTTTTACTGATTACTGGTGTACATTCGGTAACTCTTTCAATATACCTTTTACCTCTAAAGTCTTTGGTTAGGTGAATATCAAAATTTAATACTTGTACAACTTGTTCCTCTGCTGTTTTTTCATTTTTGAAAACACCTGCTCTTAACATGGAGTTTCTTAATGCTGTAACTAAGTCTGGGAATGTCTTTGCATGGTGAGTAAATAATGTAAATTTAGAAGCAACCTGTGCTGATTGTATCATCCAAGATGCAACAGGGTCTGTTGCAACCTCACCGATGATGTTAACAGATCCATCGGTCTTTTTCTGAACGTCCAAACATTCTTGTCCAGCTATGGTATCTGTCTCACGCATGGATAAGATATTTCTTGTTGGATAAACTTTTCTTAAGTGTAACTCAAATGCTGTTTCTGTGATACGTAAGTTCATTGTTTCATAGATATTTTCAATCATACCCATCAGTAAGGTTGTTTTACCACAACCTTGCTCACCAGTAATGGATGTAATTCTTGCACCTTTCACAAGATATTTTAACAATTCTATTGCTTCGTCTTTTCCTGCTGTGTCTCCAGTTCATTGTTCTAGTGTCGCACGTTTTACGTCAAATTTTCTTACAAAGAATGCCCATGTTTCTGACATGGATGGTCTTACAACAACAACTCTGGAACCATCTTTCATTTCATTGATTTTATAACCATTGGTATCTGATAATTGTCCTGGGTTATTGTATTTATAGATGTTTTGGCAAACTCTTTTTAGCTCTGCTTCGGTTCCAAAAGATAAAAATGCTAAACGGATGGATTTACCATGAAACATAATCCAAATACTGTCACAGGCACGTTGTACTTTATGTTCTTCAATTTGTGCTAAATAGTCAGCCGAGTCGGTTTGTGCCACTTGGCTCATAAAGCTTTCTGGAAGTCCAGATACACCACCAGATACACCATCTATGTTCATATCCCTTATTTCATCAATACTTGAATATCCTTTGTATTGTTGATAAATTCTTTGTACTACAATATTTAGCTTGTCATTAAATGCTAGTGTGATATTTTCTTTTTCAAATATTTCATCTATTTCATCTTCTGTTATAACATAACATGGTTTTGTTTCTCCTTGAATATATTTAAATTCATCTAATTTATATCTTCTTATCATTTCACTTAGTGCTTCATAAGCAAATTCTTTTTTATAAATATAGATTAATATGTCAAATTTGTCTTGTGCTGTTAAAAGAGAAGGAACGTCAAAAGGAATTGCTTTTGAAATATTCATTTCTGTTACACCATACTCTTTGGATAATAAATCAAAAATTAATTCTTTGACATATTTTTTATCGTTGACATCCCCATATGTACACCCCTTTAGAGCCTTTTTTAATTCGTATTTTTTGTTTTTCCTTCTTTTTAGTTCTTCTTCCGATAAACCAATATCATATAAATTTATTTTTGTTATTTCATCTAGTCTTCTTTTTACGAATTCTATCATTTTTTCTAATGTATAGGTTTGGTCGTCAACATCAATTTTGGTTACTACTTCTGCATTTTTTTGTGAGTTAATATGAAAATATACGATTAATACTGCTATGCCTATAACTAATACGATAAGTATTAAATTTGATATTGTCATTATGGTTCCCTGCCTATGTTAATTATAAACAAATTAACCTAAGCTCCTCCTTTCTATTATTATGTGCCAAAAGGGACCAGGTCTTTTTTGGCTTGCCATCTAGAACTTAAATGTTGTATTGCTGTAAACTTAGTTTGTTTTTTATAGCTTCATATAGTCTTTTTAATTCACCAATAAGGCTATATTCATCCCCTCTGTCTTTTAATCTCATAAGATTTAAGAATAAATCAATAACCATGCCTTCTTGAGAAGCTTCAAAAAACAAATTATTATATGGTACAAAGTTTACCGTATCTTTTCTTCTTAATAAATTTCTTGTAATGTTTTTGGCATTGTATTTGGTATCATCCATGTATCTGCCAATTGTAATTACTGTGTTTTCGTCTCTTAATATATCTCTTTCTTCGATTAGTTGTTGTATTTTTTTTATTTGACTAGCTCTTTGTGATATCATAGTCACTATGACATCTGAAATTTTTAATATATCAATTTCTGTTTGCTCTCCCACTTTTTTGTCTAAGTCTACAATTACCATATCATAGTATTTACTAGCTAAAGAAATAATTTGCGGATATCTTTCTTTTATGGCATTATATTGTTCTTCTTCTCCTTCAATTCCAAGCAAAATTTCTAGTCGATTGGCTAATACAATTTTTGTGTAATCCGTTATAATTTCTGGTGATATTTTATTGCTTCTTATAACTCGATCTAATCCTTCTACACCATTTTTTTCTATATTGTTATTGCCACTCACACCAAAAATACCAAATGCTTTTTTCTTTTTTTCTTGCCAAAAACTGTCTTTTATTAGACTATCATTTAATGATGTAGATATTAATAATACTTTCATATTATGTTCGATAGCCACTTGTGTAGCCAATGCTATCGCACTCGATGTATTTCCGCACCTGTTCATCTGTACCATTCCAAAATGTCACAATTGACATAAGTCTCCTCCTCTAATCTTTCATTGCTTTTCTTATTTTTCCGATACTTTCTTCTCGATTGATATCTTGCACGACATAAGCCAGTGATTCTTTATAGTTAGCACTTAATTTTCGAAATCTAATTTTTTCAAATCTTTGATTTTCTTCAAATACTTTATTATCTTCGCCTAATATTTGAAAATATATGGTATATTCATTCCAATTGATTTTACTACCTAATGAAATGTAATCTAGATATTCTTCATCTTCTTTGGAAGTTTCATAAGAGAATAATATTTTTGTTAAATTGATTGGTATTCTTAAATCTTGGAATATATTGATTCCCTTTTTTAAGGAAAACATGTCAAATGATGTTACAAAATAGTTTTTATCTGCTGTCTCCATTTCGAAACTTTCTATTTTTTCTGAACGATCAATATCAATAAAAACATAATCATATATAATTTTATTTTCTTTTATTTGGCTAGGTTTTTCGTTTGTATCAAATTTTACACCTAAATATCTTTCTATTTCTTCCCAATTTTCAAATCCAATGGCAAAATCAATTCTTTCAAATTCTGTTATATATGATTTAGTAGGATTTACAGAAGGTATAATGTATTTCATCTTTTGTACACTACTTGTATCTACTACTAAAACTTTATAATTTAGTGTTTTCATTATTTTAGCTATATAGATTATAAAATTAGCTTTGTCATAAGCTCCTATAAATCCTATTTTTTTCATGTTTAGTCCTTTCTTGAATATTATTCAACAACCGTTCCTGTTAAAGATTGTAAATATTCCTGTCTTGATTCTTGTGTTGATGTTGTACTCTCTTCCATTTTTTCAGAGAATCCTTCTTCATTTCCATAAGTTGATAAAGCATTGTTGATGTATTGATTTCTTAAATTCTTTAATTGTCCATTATTGGCATTGTATCTTGTACTTAATGCTGACATTGCTTCACTTACTATGTTTGGATCAGATTCTATTAAATTAGCCACTTCATCATTTACAACATAAGTTGGTGTTGATGCTTCTTGTGTTCCTGCTTCTGTGTATTTGGTTACATATAATTTAGAGCCTTCTATCTTGTATGCTTCCACGATTGCATTTGACATAGTAAGAATTTCTTCTTCAGCCATTTTCATTTGTATGGTGTCTGATAAATATTGACCATTTACTTGTGGAATTGTAACTAATTTTTTAGATACTACGATAAAATCTTGTCCCCCTGGTAGCATTAATCTTACATCAATATAATCCCCTGTCATTAAATCAATTGGTAAAACTAAAGAATTGTATTCTTGTTGTCTTACATCATCTGTATCTAAGTCGTCTGCTCTGGTAATTAATGAACTGGTTATTACCGTATTTGCTTTCATATCTACTTTTGCAACGAGTGCTTTTTGGGTTGTTTCTATGTATGTTTTGGTCCCATTGCTAGATTGCGTATAATAGCTGCCTGTTGTAGCTTCTTTGTAAACCGTTGTTTTGGTGTCATTAATTTGCATATATAAAGAACCATCTGTATCGGTATATATATTATTTCCAGATTTATCACATAATGAATAATTTTGAATTAATGTCATGATATCACTTGTTGCATCTGCTGGAACACCATTTGATTTTACGGTCTGCAAACTAAACATGTCAGCTGTTATTTCTTGCCCTGATTTTATGTCTCTACTTAAAACATAAACTGTTTTTGTTGTTGCTTGTTCAGCCTTTATGGTATCATTTAATTTTTTTATTTGCATGAATAATAAAGCTACTATAATTCCTGCTATGATTAAAGTTATTACCATTCCTAATAAAAACGAATTTCTTGCTTGTCTCTGCATTGGATTTGTTGCCATTATAAATTCCTCCTCTATTTTTCTAAAAATACTTACATATCTTTTTTTATTTTACATCATTTTTTTTCCTAAATCAACAAATTATCTATTTTGTAATATAAAATTAATTTTATTGTAATATTTTTGTAATATTTATTAAAGTACACTAAAAAGACCGGTATTTTTGGGAATTTCTCCCATAAATACCGGTCTTTTAATTTACTTTTCTGTAATATGTATATTTTCGATTTCTGTTCCTAATTCTCTAGAAATAATGTTTTGAATTTTAGCAACATCTTCTGTATTTAGTCCATCATTTATACTTACCACTACATTTACACTTTCTTCATTTATCAAAACAACACAATTTTCAAAACCTTTGGTCACTAGTAAATTCTCACATATCATAATTGCATTTTTCGTGTTATTGACTTTAGTAATTTCTTGTGTAGCAATTGACTTTTGTGCTTCAGATGCATTTGTATTGTTGAGAATACTTTCGTAATTGGATATCATTTCCGCATACATTTTATCGCGCTCTAATTTGGAACTAGCATAATAATCTGTTGTATCACTTGGCTCTGCATTGGTTTGGGTCGTATTTTGCGTTTGGTCTTGTGTATTTTGCGCACTTTGCGTTTGATTGTTTGTTTGATTTTCTGTGTTTTCCGGTGTTGTACTGGTTGATTCGTTTTCTAAATTATTTTCGTTTGCCCCATTTTCCACTTCGTTATTACTGACTAAAACTGCATCTCCAACATTGGCAGATTGCTGATCTATTTGGCTAACATCTTCTGAATAGACTTCTTGTGTTTTTTGCTCAAATGTCGAATAATTAAAGTATCCTGCTGCTACTAGCATTAAGGCAATTGCGTAAATAGCCACTTCACTTTTTTTGAAATTTTTCATTTTTTCTATCCTTCCTTTCTTTTAACTTTCCATTTCAAATACTTGCACTTTGTCAATACTAAGTCCCGTTACTGCTCCAACTGCATTGATAATATTAGTCCTAACAGTTGCATCACTTGCTCCTTCTGCTGTTATGATAGCTCCTTGGATTACTGGCATTACCGTTTTTTGTGTTACTGGTTCTTTCGTTCCTGAACTTTCAGAAAATACAACATCTTTTTGCACTTCTGTTTCTGTAACATTTCTGGTTCCTCCGGAGGAATCGCCTTCTTCTGTTGAGCTGGTAGTTGTAGTTTCGTCATATATTGGTATGGTACTGCTTGTTTCTGCATAATTGATTAATACTTTTACCTGTCCTACGTTTTTTATCGTACTTAAAATGTTTTCCAATTTTTGTTCTAGCTGGTCTTTTGATGAGGAATTTTCTTCATAAGCTAGCACTTTATCAGTTGAATTGGTTTCTTCGGATTTATCTGTTTGTTTATTTTCTCCATTCCAAATGGTGTTAATGGCAATCAGTGTAATAATTAGAACTAGAATAAGAAAAATTAAATTTTCAATCTTTTTTTTGCTTTTGTTCTCCTCTTTATTTGCCGTCATCTTTTTAAAAAAATGATTCATAATTAGATAGCCTCCTTTCCCAATTTTATTTTACTTGAATATTTATAACTTCTTTATCAATTTCATAATAATTTGCCAGTTCTTCTTTTAAAATTTCTATTTTTTCATCATCGACTACTTCTTCATTTTGGGCTGATCCGATTTCAATTTTTTCGATATTGGCTATATTGCTTTGGTTTTCGCTTAAAATCAAATCAATCCCATGAATTCCGGGCTGGTCACTTGCCGTGCTTAAATCTGCATCTATGTTACATTTTTTCATCTGATATCCTCTCTCTTCTACTCTTTTTTCTACGTCATTTTTTAGTTCTTCTATATATAATTCTTGAAGTCTTGCATCCATACTTTCTTGATTTACAATTGTTTCATTTTTGGATACATTTTCTATGTATTGTTCTAAATCAATATTTCCTATATCATATAAATTGGAGCCATTGACAAAGGGCGAAATGAGACAAAATATAACATAAACTCCTAATGCAACTTTAATATATTTTTTTAAATTTCCATTTGGCAAGATTAGTTCAAAAATACTTACAATGATTACACTAATTGCTATTTGCTCTATCCAATTACTTAAAAAACTTATCATCGATACATCATCCCACTATTTGAAATTTTAATTACTAGTGTTATACCTATAATTAATAATACAGATACAGAGCAAACAATAGCAAAAAGTAATTTAAAGATTCCTCCCATCTCTTCTAATAACTTCACAATTTTAGTATCTGCTAATGGTTCTATGATGCTTGAAGTTAAAGAATACAGGATACTAAAAGCTCCAATCTTAATAATCGGCATAAAACAGATACCAATAATAATGATAACCCCTATCATTCCCACTGCATTTTTTAAAATAACACCACAACCTAATATACTGTCTACACCATCTCCCAAGATTTTTCCGACCACAGGTATTAGGTTACTTACTGCTGCTTTGGCCGTTTTTGCTGTTACGCCGTCTACACTTGCTGTTAAGGTTCCCTCTAATGAAACCACTCCCACAAATACGGTCAATATCACTCCTAATACCCAAACCACACTTGACTTCATAAATTTTCCTAATTGATTAATTTGCATTTTATCTGTTATTTTTGAGATAATTGCTAATACCGTTATCAGAGCAACAATTGGTAAGACAAAGATTTTAATTAAATTGGCAATTATTTCTATTAAAAATAATAAAATTGGCTGAATAACCGCTGTAGTTGTTATGCTTCCTGTATAAGTCATAAGTGTTACCAAAAGAGGAATCAGAAGTTCTGAAAATCCTATCAGATTTTCAATTGTTTCATTTACACTTTTTAGAATATCAGAAAAATTTGCCATAATGATGGTTACAATTAATATATATTGAACATAATATACAATTTTAGAAACATTACTCCCTTCTAAACTATCGGTTACTGATTTTAATATGCTATGTATCAAAACTATTATTAAAATATTAATTAATATTTTTAGTGTATCTATTATTTGCGATCCCAGCAAATTTAATATCTTTTTAAAAATACTGCTATTATCAATATCACCAGTAAGTGCTTTATCAAACATATTGGAAATATCTAATTCTTTCATAAAATCTGGAGCGTAATTTTCTGCATCTTTTAAAAAATCTCTGATTCCAAAGCTTTCTTTTTGTTCTTCTAAAATTGCTTCTGTATCTATGGTATCATTCGTACTATTTGATTGTTCTGCATCATTGGCATAGCTTAATTGCGGAATTAAAAGAATGGTTACAATGGCAAGGCAAACATATAAGATCTTTTTCATTGACAACTCCCTATATCATTTCATTTAGCTTGGTAAAATATTTAAAATGATTTCTAATAAATTATAAATAATCGGTATAGACATAGAAATAATAATTGCCTTACTTCCTAGTTCTACTTTGCTTGCTATCGCACTTTCTCCAGAATCTTTACAAATACTAATGGCAAATTCTGCTAAAAAAGCTATTCCTGTCATCTTTATTAAAATTTCTAAAAATTGACGATTCATCCCAGATTGATCACAAATTTGTTTTAAAAGCTGGATCACATTCGTTAGATTATCTAAAGCCAAATATAGGATCAAAATTCCAGCAATTAAGGATAGATATAGTGCAAACTCTGGCCTATATTGCTTTATGATAATAATTAGTATTAAAGAAATGAAAGCAATTCCAACAATTTTTATGACATCTTCCATAGGCATCTCCTATAAACTAAACAAAGTTCTTACAGTATCAAATAAAGAACTTATTTCTTTTATCACTAAAGTAAGTACAATTACAAGTCCTGCTAGTGTCGTCATCATTGCCTGTTCTTCCCTTCCCGCACGGCATAGAACTTGGTGCAATACTGCAACTAAAATTCCTACTGCAGCTATTTTGAATAATAAATCCACATTCATTTTCCTTTTCCTTTCTTTTTTTCATTGGGGACAGACCCTTTCACAAAAGGGACAGGTCATTTTGCAAAAGGGACAGACCCTTTCGCAAAAGGGTCTGTCCCCAATGA
>CALXRH010000078.1 GCA_944390625.1 uncultured Clostridia bacterium | reverse complement strand
GTTTTTTACGATTTGTAAATGAAAAATTTACAATTTTATATAATGAAAAGCATTAATTTGATTTGACTCAAATTAATGCTTTTTTACTAATTACTTACTTTTGCAACCTCTTTTTCTTCTACAACTGGATAGACACTGACCTTTTTCTTGTCTCTTCCTTTTCTTTCAAATTTTACAGTTCCATCTACTAAAGAAAATAGAGTATCGTCACTTCCTATTCCTACATTGGTTCCTGGATAAATTTTGGTTCCTCTTTGTCTAACTAGGATGTTTCCAGCTAAAACAAATTGTCCATCTGCTCTTTTTACACCAAGGCGTTTGGATTCACTATCTCGACCGTTTCTTGTACTACCTTGCCCAACGTGATGTGCCATACTTTTCAACTCCTTTCGGTTTAAAAATTTTATCTCAACTTTTTAATTACTCTTTTATGCTTTTACTTTTTCTGTAACTTCTTTTTTTGCTTCAGCTTTTGGAGCTTCTGCTTTTTTAGTTGCTGTTTTTATGGATGTTATTTCTACTTTTGTGTATGGTTGTCTATGTCCTTGTTTCTTTCTTTCATTCTTTTTTGCTTTCATTTTGAATACAATTATTTTTTTTGCTTTTCCGTGAGAAACTACTTTTCCAACAACTTCTACACCTTTTACATAAGGATTGCCAACTTGTACTTTTCCTTCTTCTGATACCATTACTACTTTATCGAAGGTTACTTTTTTTCCTTCTTCTGTATCTAGTTTTTCGAAAAATACTACGTCTCCTTCTGCTACTTTGTATTGTCTTCCACAACTTTCAATAATTGCGTACATTTAAAATGCACCTCCCTTGTTTGTATACTCGCTAATCCTTAAACCTAGGTAGTTGCAAGCTTTTACAACTTTTATGTACCTTGACTAAGCGGATTACAGTTAAATATTATACTATATTTTGGGAGCCTTGTCAATCAAAATTTTGATTTTTTCTACATTTTTACTGTTTTGCATGATTGGTCTGTTTTTGAATTAATTTACGTAGTTCTTCTTCTGTTAAGCCTGTTAATTCAATTATAACTTTTGTTTCCATTCCTCTTTTTATCATTTCTTTTGCAATTTCATTTTTTCCTTCTTTTACTCCTTCTTTTATTCCTTTTTTTATTCCTTTTTTTATTCCCTCCTTTTCAGCATAATCCATTCCAGAAATATAATCCATTTCCCATTTTTCTCTTAACTCCGCTAATCTTCTTACTTCTGCATTTCCTGTTAAGTAATTCATCTCAATTCTAGCTTTTTTTAATGTTGCATTCTTTTTTTCCGCCATTTTTATCGCCTCCTTATTTTTATCATCCAAAAAGGCCAACCATTGGTTGATTTTCTCATTCATATCAGGGTTTTGTTTTCTAAATTTTGGTAACTCTATAAAATACCATTTGATTCCTGTTAGTACCTCACATTCTCTATGTTTATTTAGTACAATTACGGTGTCTGATATATAGTCATCATATTCTAATAATTTGTAATCTAATATATTTATCATTATTACTTTATGGATGTCTTCATACTTGGTTCCTTTTTCTGTTTCCCCTGCCATAACTTTGGCTCCATAAAGGGTTGTTCTTTCTTTTATATTTTTATGATTTTTAATTTGTAACTCGATATTTACAATAATTCCATCATTTAGTTTTGCTTGTAAATCTAGCCTTCCACCTTTTTCTTCTACTGCTAATCTTTCTAAATCCACTTCTTCACGTATTTGGATTTCTTCGATTTTGATTTCTAATAGTGCTTCTAGAAAATCGATTAAAAATATTTCATTTCCTTTTCTTGAAAAAAATGTTTTGAATATAACATCATTTTTTAGATTGTATTTTTTGGTAGGTGTTTTTGTTTCTTTTTTGTTTTTCACTAAGTGCTTTCCTCCTTATTATATCTGTTTTTGTTCTTTTTGGCAATATTTTTGAAAAAATCATTTAACATTTTCTAACGATTTTCTAATACCGGCATAGATAAAATCTTCTGAAATAAATAAAATTATGATATTTTTTAAAAACATTTTATGTTAATTATTATATCCCGTTTTGCTTCTTCTGTCAACCAAAATCGTTCGACTATTTTCGACATTTTTTTATAAACAAAAAAGCCTCCCCGCCTTAGCCGTAAGATGTGTTGAATTTTTAATAACCTGCCTCCTCAAAAACAGGTGGGTGCCAACCTTGATACTCCTGGGCTTCTTACGACATTTGAGAAGTAAGCATGCACGCCATACCAAGAGATAAGCCCCTCTTCAAACTTGTAGGTTCTAAAAATTCTGTCTACACGTACTACGCAGGGTAGCTTTTTTCTGTTTTATTTTGTTATCTATATATTAACACGATTTAGATGATTTTTCAAATAGAAAAAATCTTGTTTTTTTGCAATTTAAGCATTAATATTATTATTTCTTGCTTTTAATAAATTATTCTTACTTATATAATGTTTTTTAGTACTTGACTTTATTTTCTACTTTCATGACAAATAAAATAGATGATTTGATATTCTTGTGCAATATTTTTTAGTAAATTGGTAGCATTTTTTATTTTATTTTCATCTAAATTGACAAATGGATCATCTAATATAATAAATGGTTTCTCTTTTTCAAATAAACTATCAATTAAACTTAATCTCATACATATGTAAATCAAGTCTTTATAGCCTGTACTAAAATATCTTAACTCTTTATTAGAGCCTTGTTCGTTAATTTGTACATTTAGGTTTACATCTAAATTGATATCCATTTCTTCTCCATTGATGATTTTTAAGTTTTTCATAAAACTTTCTTTCATTCCTTTTAAATAATGGGAAGAAAATTGGTCTTTTGCGGTTTCCAAATATTTTTTGGTCTTTTCAAGAATGGTGCAATTTTCTTTCATTTCCTCAATTTTTTGCTCTAATTCTTCTAACTCATTTTCTAAATCAAAAACCGTTTCTAAATTGCTTTCTAGTACTTCTATTTGATTTTTGTTGTAATTTTTCTCGTCATTTAATTTGTTAATTTCTTTTGTTAAATCATCTATTTTTTCTTCTATGTCGTTTTTATCAAATTGCTCTATCTTTTGATCGTTTTCTTGGTTTTCTAATTGTTTTAAATCATTTGTTTTTTCGTAATCTTCTTTGATTTTTAATTTTGCTTCATAATCTTGTTTTTGTCTCATCCATTCATTTTTTTTCATTTTGAGTTCTTGGGAAGCATTTACATAAGAAGTGGTGATTTCTTTAAAATATTTTAATAAATATACTTGGATACTTTCTTCTAATTCCTTTAATTTATGTTTGATTTCTTCTTGTTTTTCAAAGCTAGCACGCATCGAATTTTGCAAGTCTTGGTATCGCATAAAATTTGTTTTTATTTCTGTTAATTGAAGTACTACATCCAAATTGGATGGCTGTTTTGTGTATTGGTTTAAAAATTGTTCAATGCTTCTTTGTAATTGTTGCTCTTCTTGTTTTAAATTTTGTTGTATCATAAGTAACTCTTGTTGTTCTTTTTCTTGGGCTTGATAGGCTTTTTCTTTTTTTCGTAAGGCTTTTATTCGAATGATCAAAACAATGATAGCTAAAACTCCTACTCCTATACCGACAAAGGAGATTGCAAATAAGTGGCTTACCAAACCTAAAATTCCTATTAAAATGCCTAAAATAGCACTTAAAACAAGTCCCCATTTAACCTTTTTTTCTTTTCTTAGCTCCGTATTTACCATCGCTTTTTCCCTGTTTAGATTGGCTATTTTTTCTTCGTTTCGTTCCACTTGGCTTTTGATGTTATTACTGTTGTGGTACTCCGAAATTTTTTGGTTTATGATTTCTTCTGATATTTCTTTGTTCTCAAATAGTTGTTTTAAAGTTTCTATTTCTGCTTGACTAGTAAACCCCATTTCATAATTTTTGATTTGTGTTTTGTATCTTTCTAATAATAAACATTTTTCAATTAAAGCATCTAGTTCTTCTTCTGTTGGGTCTCCTGCTTGAAAGAAATCTTCATATTGCTTAAGTTGTTTTCGGCTTTCTTGTAAGTTGTTTTGCATAATTTTGTAGTTTTCTAATTTGGCATTTTTTGCTTCTTCTTCTATTTTTAAAGTAAGTAATTTTTTTAAGTTTTCCTGCTCGTTTTCTTTTTCTTTTAAGGTTTGCCTTATTTTTTCCTGGATTTCTATTCTTTCTTGCAATGCTTTTTCATCGATTTTACTTTGTTCTAGTTTTTTTTCTAATTTGGATTTTTCAAGGATTTTTTCGTTTATTTCTCCTCTTCCTCCGGTTTTTTTATAGTTTTTTATGGCCTCTTCTAAAACTTTTATGGCTTGTTCGGAAGTATTAATATCATTTTCATTTTCTAAAATATTTCCTAATTTGGCATTGATACTATCGTTCATAGAGGTTTCTATGTTTTGACCTGAAATAAAGGTGCTTCTTTCATAAGCTTCTTTGTTTAATTTAAATAGTTCTTCTCCAATATTTTGGGTAAAGTCGTTGGTTTCTAAGTTGGTAGATAAGTCATAGATTTTAAAGGTATCTTCTATTTCTTTTTTGCCAAAAAATCTTTCTAACCTATATTTTTTGTTATTTACTTCAAACACAATACTTCCCCCAAATGCTCCTCCTTGCCAAGGTTGGTATTTTTTTCGGTCTAGTAACATTTTGGTATTCTTTTTGATTTCCATTCCATAAAACATGGCTTTGATAAAACTAGCAAAAGTAGTTTTTCCAAACCCATTTTCTTCTTTTATGGTGTTAAGTCCGTCTTGAAATTCATAATCAAATCCTGATAATTTTCCAAAGTTTTCGATATGGCAACTTAGTAGTTTCAATTAGTTTACCTCCTCTCCTGAAAGTGCTTTGATGCCGGTTGTTATAATTTTTCTTTGTTCTTCTTCTGATAAATTTTGTTTTAAAACAAGTCTAATAAATTCTCCTTTTAAAGAGGCATCGTTTTCATAAGTCATATAGTCAATTTTTAAAGTAGTTTCATCATAGATTTTGGCAAAATAATACATACCTTTGTATTTTTTTTCTAAATAGGCTATGTCTCTTTCTGAGTCTAACTCTACTTTGCCAGTTAATACGATTTTAATCAGTGCCTCTTTTTCGATGTCTTTTATTTGCTGATCAATTCTATTTTCTGTGTCTAAAGTAGAAAAGGTATCTGTTACATCCACTCTTATTTCATATAATCGTCTGGTGGCAAAAGGAATGAACCTTGTCGTTATTTTTGATGTTTCTTCTTGGATATCAATTAAAACAAAGCCTTTTTCACCACATTCGTCAAACCCTCTTCCCTCTAAGCATCCCGAATAGCAATATATGCCTCTTGTATCGATTTTTTCTTGCTTGAATTTATGAATATGCCCCAAGGCTAAATAGTCTATGTTTTTGTTTTTTAAAGATTGCATGTTAATTATTTCTGCTTTATCTTTTTGGTCATATTTGACTTCTTGACCATGTAACATAACTAAGTTGATGTCATTTTTGTTTAACATTAAGGTATTGTAGATTTCATAGCTACTAAGTTTTCCAAATTCAATTCCTGATATGGTTATTTTTCCATAGTGATAGGTTGTCCATTGCTCTTGGTTAAATAGTTTTAAGTTTTCTGGTATTTCTTCTAATTCTGCTATAAAGGTTGCTTCATCATGGTTTCCTTTTAAATAAATAAAATCAATTTGTGGATTAGCTTGGATACTATCTAATACAATGTTTTTGGCTTTTACTGTGATGTTTTTTTTGTCAAACATATCACCAGCTATTAATATAATTTTTACATCGTTTTCTTTGGCATAGTTTACCATTTTTTGGTAGGTTAATAAGATTTCATCTCTTCTTTCTTTTGCTTTTTTGCTGTCTAGATTTGACTTCATTTTTGAGTCAAGATGAAGGTCACTACAGTGTATAATTTTCATTTTTTCTCCTTTACATAACATTTTTCATCGAAACCGTTTCTTTTGCGAAATTATATTAACACAAAAAGTCGAATATTGCAATTGTTTTTTAACGCAATATTCGACTTTTTACTATTTAATCACATCCTCCACAACTAGAGCAACTGCCTCCACACCCTGAATCTGGCTCATCATCCGGATTTCCGTTCCAATCTAATTCGATTAGATTGCCACATTCTGGACATCTGATTTCGTGAAAATCTTCATCAATTTCGGCATCAAACTCATGGTTACAATAGGGACAACTGATTGAAAAACTTTCTTCCTCGTCTTCATAGATATCTTCATAAATGGTATCTATTTTTTCTCTTAATTCTTGCAATTTTGCCTCTTCTTCTTGTTGCTTTTTTACAATAGCATTTAATTTGTCTTCTTTATAGTCTACTAGTTTTTCTACCTCGTTCATCATAACATCTAGTAATTGGGATGTTCTTTCTTTTACATACATTAAGTCATTTTGGTCTTTTACGTTTTGGTTGATATCGCTTAAAAAGCTGTTCATTTCTTTTTTTAAGTCTTCTAACATGTAATCTGCCTTTCTTTTTTATATTCTTTCCATGTATTCACAGGTACGAGTATCGATTCTTAATACATCTCCTATGTTTACAAACATTGGAACTTGTAGTTCTAATCCTGTCTCTAGTGTTGCAGGTTTTCCTGATGTGGTAGTTGTGTTTCCTGCAAAACCTGGTTCTGTGTAAGTAACTTCTAGTTCAACAAAAATAGGAGGTTCTACTGCAAATACGGTTCCTTTGTAAGATAGGATTTTAACTTGCATATTTTCTTTTAAGTATTTTAAACAATCTCCTAATTGTTCTTTATTTAATGGCATTTGATCATATGTATCATTATCCATAAAATAATATAAGTCTCCATCATTGTATAAATATTGCATTTCTTTTTTCTCGATTTCTGCTCCTGGATATTTGTCAGATGGATTGAATGTTTTTTCTAAAACGGCTCCTGTTATTACATTTTTCAATTTGGTTCTAACAAAAGCAGATCCTTTTCCTGGTTTTACGTGTTGAAATTCTACAACTCTATATACATTTCCTTCCATTTCAAATGTGGTTCCATTTCTAAAATCTCCTGCTGAATAAACTGCTGCCATATAAATTCTCCTTTCCATTTCTTAAAACTCAAATTATTATACACTCTTTCTCCGATTCTGTCAAGCTCATTGCACCTTTCTTGGTAACTAATACGGTATCTTCGATTCTTACACCAAAATTTCCCGGGATATAGATTCCTGGTTCATTGGTTATAACCATATTTTCTTTTAAGGAATTGTCGTTTTTTAAATTTAGGGTTGGTGCCTCATGTATTTCTAAACCAACACCATGTCCTAATGCGTGAATAAGGGTTTGGCAATTTACATTAAAGTCACTTTCGACACTTTTGGTGATGGTTTTTATATTGGCTCCATCTCGGATTTCATCCATTACTTTTTTTTGGTTTTCTAAGACTAACTGATATATTTTGGTTTGTTCTTCGGTTGGTGCTCCTACAAAAATGGTTCTTGTCATATCCGAACAATAGCCATTTATTTTGCACCCCATATCAATTGTAATAATATCTTTTGGTTGTATTTGTCTATCACTTGGCACAGCATGTGGTTTAGATGAGTTTTCTCCTGATGCTACAATGGTTTCAAACGCTTCTCCTTCTGC
This sequence comes from uncultured Clostridia bacterium, assembly GCA_944390625.1. Classification (GTDB taxonomy): domain Bacteria; phylum Bacillota; class Clostridia; order TANB77; family CAG-508; genus CAG-269. Next base: position 1,487 of record CALXRH010000078.1, on the reverse strand, counting down.
TTGATCGCGATAAAAATCTTGTATGGTTCTGGCAATTTGCTTTTCCGTTAAGCCTGGATGGATGGTTTCTTTTAACATTTTAAAACAGGCATCGGTTATCTCACAGGCTCTTTTGATATTGGCTATTTCTTCTTCATCTTTTATCATTCTTAAATGGATTAAAATTTCTTCTGCTTCTACAAAATTGTTTATTTTAAATTTGCGAATATATTCTTTGTATTGGCTATAGGTTACATATTTTTCTTCAAAACCAACATTTTCACAAAATAGAAAAAAGTTTTCATAGTCATCTTTGGATATGTTTTTTTGGTCATCTACTACAATTTCATCAAATGGTGTAATGATGCTAGATACATATTCCATATATCTTCCATCTGTTATAAATATATTTTCTTTCCTGGTAATTAGTAAAATTCCTTCTGCTTCAATTTTTGTTAAATATCTTATATTGACAGGATTTGCTATAATCATCCCTTGTAAATTCAATCCCATCATTTTGTTACGAACCGCTTGTAATCTATCATTCATTTTTTATTCCCCTTAATGATTTTTGCTATATAAACCTAATGTAAATATGTTTAATAATATATTTACAATCACAGTATATGGTACAAATATTACGATAAATGCTCCGATTGTGATAAATGGTCCAAATGGTATATATTCATCTGTCTTTTTTATTTTGGTTACTAGTAAAACAATACTTAAAATAGCCCCGATTAGGAATGATAATAGTGCAACAAGGATGATATTGGTAAAGCCAAAATATAAGCCCAATGCTCCCATTAATTTTACATCACCCAATCCCATTGCTTCTTTTCCATAAACTAATCCGCCAAGAAGGGTTATGGCTAAAAAGATACCTCCACCTACTAACATACCAACTAACATATTAATGGAAATGGCAACATTGGATATTCCGTATAAAAATACAAATATTAAACCTACTTCAAACATGGTTAAATTTAGTCTGTTGGGTATGATTTGCAATTGGTAGTCTATCACGACTACACTTAAAAGCATTGGTGTTAAGATAAAGTATTTAATTAAATCTAAATTTTCGGTAAAGGTTTCGCCAATTCCATAGCGATATAATATGCCAACATATAGTATCGCTGTAATAATCATGAGTATATAATTGGGGCTAAATTCTTTTTTGTATTCTTTGAATAAGTCTAAAGAAAAAATTTTTTTATTTTCTGGAAGCCTTTTATTCATCCAGTTTGTAAATTCACCTACAAACAGTCCGGATAATGGCAACGATTATATAATATACAATATTTACATCATTAAAATACATTGATTTCACCTTTAACTATTTTTTTCTTGATTTTGTTTTCAATTGGTCTTTTCCAAGCAGTATACCAATAGTCTTTTTTGTCTACCGGATCTACTAGTATGGTAAACATATTACATCTGTTTCCACCTATGATATCGGTAAATATTTGGTCTCCTACAACGGCTATGTTTTCAGGCTTTATATTTAA
>CALXRH010000077.1 GCA_944390625.1 uncultured Clostridia bacterium | reverse complement strand
ATTAACTCTAATCGTAAGTATATTAGATAATGCTTTTTTCGGAATTATAATAGAAGGTCAATACTTTAGCTTAACAGTTTTAATTAGGTTAATTTATGCAATTATTATTCCAATTGCTATTGCCAGAAAAACAAATAAAAAATAAAAAAATAAAAGAAATATTTGAAAAAATATTTCTTTTTTTGTAGATTTATGTTATCATGGAAAAGATAAATAAATGAAAGGATGGAAAAAAAGTGAAAAGCTATTTAGTACTAGAAAATGGAAACATTTTTGAAGGGGAAAGAGTAGGATACCATACAGATACCATCTGTGAAGTCGTATTTAATACATCCATGACAGGTTATTTAGAAATATTTACAGACCCTTCTTATAGTGGACAAGGGGTTGTTATGACCTATCCATTAATCGGCAATTATGGATTAACATTAGAAGACAAAGAATCTCGTAAGCCTTGGATTCAAGCGGTATTTGTTCACGAATTAGCCGAAATGGAAAGTAACTTCAGATCCAAATTACACATCGATAAATTCTTAAAATACAACAAAATCCCAGGACTTCAAGGAGTTAACACACGTAAACTTACCAAAGTTTTAAGAGACAATGGAACTATGAGAGGAATGTTAACAGATGACATTTCAAATCTAGATGAAATTTTAAACAAAATCAAAAATTATCATGTAAGCAATGTAGTAGAAACAGTAAGTTCAAAAACAATCTATGAAATAGGCGAAGGAAATAGGAATATCGGCCTATTAGATTTTGGTTCAAAACAAAATATTATCAATTCACTAGTAAGAAGAGGATGCAAAGTTACGGTTCTTCCTTGTAATACTAGTTCTAAAAGTATTTTATCTAAAAATTTTGATGCAATTGTCTTATCCAATGGTCCAGGAGACCCGGAGGATAACGAAATCGCGATTCAAACGATTAAAGAAATCTATGAAAGTGATTTTACAAAGCCAATATTAGGAATATGTTTGGGCCATCAACTCATGGGACTAGCAACAGGAGCAAAAACCTATAAATTAAAATATGGACATAGAGGGCCAAATCATCCTGTAAAAAATATAGAAAAAGACAGAATATTTATCACATCCCAAAATCACGGATATGCCATAGATGAAAAAACAGTAAATCCAGAAATAGCAGTTGTTTCTGATAGGAATATGAATGATGGAACCGTAGAAGGTTTAACCTATCGAAAAAAAGATATTTATACCGTACAATTCCACCCAGAAGCATGTCCAGGACCAGAAGATAGTAGTTATATTTTTGATGAGTTTATTGAAAGAATAAAAAAATGTAAATAGTTAAAAGGAGATCAATATGCCAAGAAATCAAGCTATAAAAAAAGTATTAGTAATAGGATCACGGGCCAATTGTCATAGGTCAAGCAGCCGAATTTGATTATGCAGGAACACAAGCCTGTCGCGAATTAAAAAAAGAAGGAATTGAAGTTGTTTTAGTAAATTCTAACCCAGCAACCATTATGACAGATAAGGAAATGGCTGATCAAATCTATATTGAGCCATTAACCGTCAAAACTGTAGAAAAAATAATCAAAAAAGAAAAGCCAGATAGTATCCTACCAAACTTGGGAGGACAAACAGGGCTAAACATTGCTATGGAACTTTATGAATCTGGATTTTTAGAAGAACAAAAGGTAAGACTTTTAGCAACATCTCCAGAAGGAATCAAAAATGCAGAAGATAGACAAGCTTTTAAAGATATGATGGAATCCATCCAAGAACCTTGTATTGCCAGCAAAGTGGTAACAGAAGTAGAAGATGCCGTATCTTTTGCCAAAGAAATTGGACTTCCTGTTATTGTAAGACCAGCTTATACCCTAGGAGGAACTGGTGGAGGAATTGCCTATACAGAAGAAGAATTAAGAGAAATTACATCAAGTGGACTATATTTATCCAGAGTACACCAAGTATTAATCGAAAAATGTATTGCTGGTTGGAAAGAAATTGAATATGAAGTAATGAGAGATAGCAAAGGAAATTGTATCACAATCTGTAATATGGAAAATATTGACCCAGTAGGAGTTCATACAGGAGATAGTATTGTTGTTGCACCTTCTCAAACCTTAGCAGATAAAGAATATCAAATGCTTAGAACATCAGCGATTAAAATTATATCTGCTTTAAAAATAGAAGGAGGATGTAATGTACAATTTGCCTTAAATCCAAACAGTTTCGAATATGCTGTTATCGAAGTAAATCCAAGGGTAAGTAGATCTTCGGCTCTAGCCTCCAAAGCAACCGGATACCCAATTGCCAAAGTTTCAGCCAAAATTGCCATTGGTTATACCTTAGATGAAATCAAAAATGAGGTAACTGGTAAAACCTATGCTTGTTTTGAACCAGTACTTGATTATGTGATTGTAAAAATTCCAAAATGGCCATTTAACAAATTTAGAACAGCATCCAGAGACCTAGGAACCCAAATGAAAGCAACAGGAGAAGTCATGGCAATTGCCCCAAGTATTGAACAAGCTTTAATGAAAGCCATTCGATCTTTAGAAGAAAATTTAGATTCTTTAGAGATGGAGAAACTAAAAGAAGATTCTACAGAAAAAATTTTAGAAAAACTAAAAATCGTAGATAATGAGCGTATTTGGGTCATTGCAGAAGCTTTAAGACGAGGAATTACCATTGATGAAATACATACCATTACCCAAATAGACAAATTCTTTATTAATAAAATCGATCGATTAGTCAGAATGGAAGAAGAACTCTCTAGCAATTTATTAGCACCAGATTTATTACTAAGAGCTAAAAAAATGGGATATACCGATAAAGTAATAGCAAGGTTAACAGGAAAAGAAGAAAAAGATATCAAAAAACAAAGACTAGAAAATGGCATGATTGCAAACTTCAAATTAGTTGATACATGTAGTGCTGAATTTGAGGCCAAAACACCGTATTACTACTCTTCTTATGATGAAGAAAATGAAAGCCAAGACTCAAAAAATCCGAAAAAAATTATTGTACTAGGTTCTGGACCAATTCGAATTGGCCAAGGAATTGAATTTGACTATTGTAGTGTACATAGTGTACTAGCCCTAAAAAAACTAGGCTATGAAACTATCATTGTAAATAATAACCCAGAAACGGTAAGTACAGACTTTGATATAGCAGATAAACTATATTTTGAGCCATTAACCCCAGAAGATGTGGAAAATATCATAAATATAGAACACCCTTATGGAGCAATTGTTCAATTTGGAGGCCAAACAGCCATCAAACTTACCAAAGCCTTAGCCCAAATGGGAGTAAGGATACTAGGAACCCAAGAAGTAGATATGGACCGAGCAGAAGATAGAGAATTATTTGACGAAGCACTAGAACACTGTAACATTTTACGTCCAAAAGGAGGAACCGTTTTTACAGCAGAAGAAGCTAAAAAAGTCGCTAATCAGTTAAAATATCCAGTACTGGTTAGACCATCTTATGTATTGGGTGGACAAGGAATGGCCATTGCCTATGATGATAAAGATGTTGACAGATTAATTTCAGACATAAATGAAATTACACAAGAACATCCAATTTTAGTGGATAAATATATGATGGGAAAAGAAATGGAAGTAGATGCCATTTCAGATGGAGAAGATGTGCTAATACCAGGTGTTATGGAACTTTTGGAAAGAGCAGGAATTCACTCAGGAGATAGTATATCGGTTTATCCAACTAGCATTATTGAACAAAAATACATAGATAAAATGGTAGATTATACCAAACGAATAGGTAAGGAATTAAATGTAATTGGACTATTTAATATTCAATTTATCATTTGTGAGGGAGAAGTCTATATTATTGAAGTAAATCCAAGAGCGAGCCGTACCATTCCGTATATTAGTAAAGTCACAGGATTACCAGTTATTGATGTAGCAACCAGAGTTATTTTGGGAGAAAAATTAAAAGATATGGAATATGGCACAGGAGTATATAAAAAATCAGAATATGTAGCCGTTAAAATGCCAATTTTCTCCTTCCAAAAGCTAAAAAATGCCGATACCTCACTTGGTCCTGAAATGAAATCAACTGGAGAAGTATTAGGAATTTCTAAACACTTTAGTGAAGCAATCTTAAAAGCCTTTATAGCAAGTGGAGTAGACATGGTAGATCGAGGAAAAATATTAGTTACGGTTAACGATAAAGATAAACCAGAAATTTTACCAATTGTAAAAAATCTTGTCAAAGAAGGTTATGAAATCTATGCTACATCCGGAACGGCAAAATATTTAACCGAAAATGGTATAGAAAAAGTAATAGCTGTTCCAAAAATATGGGAAGGAACCAACAGTATTCCAGAATTAATTCACTCTGGTAAATTAAGCTTAATTATTAATACACCAACCAAGGGAAAAGAAGCAAACAGAGATGGTTTCAAAATAAGAAGATTAGCAGCAGAAAGTAAAGTACCTTGTTTTACAGCAATCGATACCGTAATTGGTTTTTATGATGCCATAGCCAAAGGTTTCAAAGAAGAAGATTTAGAAATTGTTAATATAGCTGATATTTAAAAATCATAAATAAAAGAACAGGAGACATAGAAAATTGAAAGATATCATAACACTAGGAATCGAAACTAGCTGTGACGAAACCTCTGTCGCAGTTGTAAAAAATGGAAGAGAAATTTTATCCAATATTATTGACACACAAATTCCTATTCATGAAAAATATGGTGGCGTTGTGCCAGAAATAGCTTCTCGTAACCATGTAGAAGCAATTTCAAGAGTAACCAAATTAGCATTAAAGGAAGCTAATATTGACTGGGAAGATATAGATGCAATTACACCAACTTATGGACCAGGGCTAGTTGGAGCGTTACTTGTTGGTGTTTCCTATGCCAAAGCACTTTCCTTTGCTACCCATAAACCATTAGTAGGAGTTAACCATATACACGGCCATATTGCTGCCAATTATTTAACTCATCGTGAGTTAAAACCACCATTTCTATGTTTACTAATTTCAGGAGGCAATACACAAATTATACATATAAAGAATTATACCGAATTTGAGATACTTGGTAAAACAAGAGATGATGCCATTGGAGAAGCATTTGACAAAGTAGCAAGAGTAGTAGGTTTAGACTATCCAGGCGGACCTAAGGTTGATAAATTAGCAGAAAATGGAAAACCCAACATAAAGCTACCCAAAACACATTTTGAAAATTCTTTAGATTTTAGCTTTAGTGGCATAAAAACAGCAGTGATCAATTTAAACCATAACACCAAAGATATTAACCAAGCAGATTTATGTGCCAGTTTTGAAAAAACGGTAACAGAAGTTTTAATCGAAAATACCCAAAAAGCAATTGAGCAAACAGGGGCAACAATCCTAGCAATTGGTGGTGGGGTTTCTGCTAATTCTTATATAAGAAATGAAATATTAAAATTACAAACAGATAAACTAAAAGTTTATATGCCAGACTTAAAATTATGTACAGACAATGCCGCCATGATTGCATCAGCAGGTTATTATAATTATATGGCAGGCAAAAGAGACGAACTAAACTTAAATGCAATTCCAAACCTAAAATTAACATAATATTTTTCATTGGGGACAGACCCTTTCGCAAAAGGGACAGACCCTTTTGCAAAAGGGTCTGTCCTAAATAGAAAAAAGGAGGAGCAATCGATGGCAATTTATACAATCGGAGATTTACATTTATCATTTGAAAATCCAAAACCGATGAATATATTTGGTGAAAACTGGAACCATCATGAAGAAAAAATTAAAAAAGACTGGTTGGCAAAAGTAAAGCCCGAAGATACCGTTATCCATCCAGGAGATTTTTCATGGGCCATGTATCTAAAAGATACGTTAAAAGATTTTGAATATTTCAATAGCCTTCCCGGAAAAAAAATCCTGCTAAAAGGAAACCATGAATATTGGTGGACAACCATTACCAATATGAAAAAATTCTTAAAAGAACATAACTTTCAAAATATAGAATTTCTACAAAATAATAGTTTTGAAGTAGAAAATAAAATAATTTGCGGGACAAGAGGATGGTCATTAAACAATGAGCAAACAGAAAACAGTCAAAAAATGATAAATCGAGAAGCAATAAGGCTTGAACTCTCAATCAAAGAAGGACTAAATAAAGGAAAAGAAATTCTAGTATTTATGCACTATCCACCAATTACAAAGCAAAATAGCAATACCGAATTTATGAAAATTTTGCAAAAATATCAAATTAAAAGATGTTACTATGCACATCTTCATAGTAAAGCAATTGAGGATGCTGTAGAAGGAAATGTGCAAGGAATAGAATTTAAACTAGTTAGTGCTGATAGTCTTGACTTTAAATTACTAAAAATAGAATAATTTTTAATTAGGCCCCAATGGTTCCCAACAGTTTTTTTTCAAAATGGAGGAATAAAATGCTAGATTTAGATAAGTCGGTTCAGTATGTAAAAAATGTAGGACCTACCAGAGTAAAACTGTTAAATAAATTAAATATCCATACTTTACAAGATTTAATTTCTTATTTTCCAAGAAATTATGAAGATAGGGGAGTTGCTAAAAAATTGGCTGATTGTCAAGATGGAGAAGAAGCTTTAATCAAGGCAACTGCTATTACAAAAGTTTCCGAAACTTTTGCAAGAAAACTTAAAATCTATCGATTGATTGTAAGAGATGGAGAAAACCCTTGTACAATTACTTGGTATAATCAAAGTTATCTAAAAAATGTTTTTAAATTAGGCCATACCTATAATTTTTATGGAAAAGTAGAAGTAAAACTGGGAAGATATGAGATGAAATCACCGATTTTTGATGAGTCAGGTGAAAACAAAAACACAGGAAAAATTATACCAATTTATCCATTAACTTATGGAATTACCCAAAATACAATCAGAAAAATAATCGAAAACGGTGTAAGTGAAGTATATGGAAAGTTAGAAGAAACTTTGCCAAATTATATCATCGAAAAATATAAATTAATGGATTTAAATGATGCCATGAAAAAGATACACTTTCCAGAAAATAAATCAGATTTTATCAGAGCAAGGTACCGATTAGTATTTGAAGAATTACTAGGTTTCCAATTAGCTCTTTTACATATCAAAGAAAATTACAAAACAGAAGAAAAAGGAATTTCATTTAATAAAGAAGTAAAAATGAGTGATGTAATTCAGACTTTGCCATTTAGGCTTACAAAAGCACAGCTTAGAGTACTAGAAGAAATCGATAGAGACATGGAAAGTAAAAGACCGATGAACAGGCTTCTGCAAGGCGATGTCGGCTCTGGAAAAACTATTGTAAGTGTCATTGCCAGTTACAAAGCAGTAAAGTCTGGATACCAAGTAGCAATCCTTGCTCCAACAGCAATACTGGCTTCCCAACATTTAGAAAATTTCAAAAAAAACTTAGACCAATTTGGAATCCGAACCGAATTACTAATCGCTAGTATAACGAAAAAAAACAAACAAGAAATAAAACAAAGACTGGCAAATGGCGAAATTGACATTTTAATTGGAACCCATGCTATGTTAGAAGAAGATGTCATTTTTAAAAACTTAGGATTGGTTGTAACAGATGAACAGCATCGTTTTGGGGTAAAACAAAGAGCTAAAATGGCATCAAAAGGAAATAATCCAGATGTCCTTGTAATGTCTGCTACGCCAATTCCAAGAACTTTGGCATTAATTTTATATGGGGACCTAGATATCTCAATTATTGATGAGCTTCCACCTAACCGAAAAAAAATTGATACCTTTGCTGTAACCAAGCAATTAGAAGAAAGATTAAATGGTTTTATTGCAAAGCAAATTGAAGAAGGAAGGCAATGTTATATTGTTTGCCCACTGGTAGAAGAAAATGAAGAAATGGATTTAAAATCAGTTGTAGAACTTAGCGAAAAATTACAAAACGAAACATTCCCCAAGTATCGAGTAGAATATTTGCATGGTAAAATGAAAGCAAAAGAAAAAGATGAAATTATGCTAAGATTCAAAAAAGGAGAAATTGACATTTTAATTTCAACAACTGTAATCGAAGTAGGGGTTGATGTTCCCAATGCAAATATCATGGTAATTGAAAATGCAGAACGTTTTGGACTAGCGCAGCTACACCAATTAAGAGGAAGAGTGGGACGAGGAGAATATAAATCGTATTGTATTTTAAAATACGAAGGAAGAGGAAAAGTAGTACAAGAGAGAATGAAAATCATGTGCCAGACCAATGATGGATTTGTTATATCAGAAAAAGATTTGGAACTTCGCGGTTCAGGAGATTTTTTTGGAACGGCTCAGCATGGCATTCCAGAAATGAAAATAGCCAATCTTTTTGAAGATATAAAAGTAGTAAAAGAGGTGCAAGATTTGTCTTGCAAAATTTTGGCAGATGATCCGAATTTAGAACAAGAAAAAAATGAAAAACTTAAAAAATTAATAGCAAGCAAATTTACCAAAAGAATTGAAATTTAAAACTATCTTGTAAAAAAGCATAATATTTAAAGTGATAGGAGAGAAGAAAAATGCAATTAACAATTGAGAATGCTGAAAAAGTATTAAAAAAATATTTGTATCAAGACAAAAATAAAATGGAACACTCCATAAGAGTAGCAAAAATATCTAAAATATTAGCAGAAAAACATCATGGATTAGTAGATGAAGCGATTATTGCAGCTTTATTACATGATATTGGCAAATCAATGGTAAAATCAAAAATGCTTGAATTATGTGCTATAAAAGGAGTAATATTATACGATTTTGAAATCTTCGAATCATTAGAAGCATTGCATGGAAAAGCCGGAGCCATTCTTTTTGAAAGAGAATTTAATAGAGAACTTCAGCCTGAAAAATTTGACAGGATAAAACATGCCATATCATCACATGTAGCAGGAGCAGATGGACTAATGAGTGATTTAGATAAAATAATTTATATAGCAGATAACATAGAACCTGAAAAAATTAAAAGAAATGAAAGTACTACAAATAATAATTTATTATCAAAAACAGAAGAGCTAGTTAAAGCAGATATGGATGAATGTATAAAAATAATTATAGAAGATAAAAAACAAAGAGCGCAAGCTAAAGGTAGAATATATAATCCAATGTTAGATAATATGTTATTAGATGATAGGTAAATAAACTTAGGGAGTGATAAAAATGATTGGAAAAATAATTGCATTATTATTTATTTTAATAGGAGTCACATTTGTTTTTGATGCTAGAATTTTAAGTGATCACTGGTTTGGATTTGGCGATCAAAATGAAGCAACTTCTGGACTTAAGATTTTAGGATTTCTTTTTAGTATGATAGGAGCTATTATTTTGTATGTATTACAATAGTTTTGAAAAATTGATAAAAAAAGTATTGATAAAAAATAACAATTTGTATATAATACAAAATATAAAAAGCGTGGAGGGAACGAATGAAAAATAAAAATGAATTAAATTATAAACAATTAAAAATGACTTGCAATCCAAGTATATTTAAATTTGAAACAACAGAAAACCTAGAGCCAATTACAACCGGAATTGGACAAGATCGAGGAATTAAAGCTCTAGAATTTGGAATTAATGTGGATATAAAAGGTTATAACATCTATTTAGAAGGACCTAGTGGGGTTGGAAAAACCATGTACACCAAAAACTATCTAAGAAAAATTGCAAAAAAGAAAAAAGTACCACAAGACTGGTGTTATATTTATAATTTTAACAATCCCAATGAACCCATAGCAGTCTCGCTTCAAGCAGGGCATGGCAAAGAATTTAAAGAAGATATGGAAAATTTCATAAAAGAAATCAAAAAAGACATCAAAAATACCTTTAATAATGATGATTTTGAAAAAGAAAAAGCTCTTATCAAGCAAGAATATGAAGAAAAAAGAGAAAAACTAATGCAAAAATTAGAAAAAGATGCTTTAGAACAAAGTTTTCAAGTAAAATCTGCTCAAAATGGAATTTATATGATGCCAATCTTAAATGGGAAAGCCTTAAAAGAAGAAGAATTTGATAAATTAGATGATACTTTAAAAAGTAGTTTTGAAGAAAAATCCACAGTAGTTCAACAAATGATTATGGATGTTATTGGAAGAATCAAGCAAATTGAAAGAGCATCCAACAAAAAGATTGACGAATGGCAGTCAAATGTGGCTTTACTTACTGTAAATGTGCATATAAACTTTTTAAAATCCAAATACAAGAGAAACAAAAAAATCAATCAATTTTTAAATGAAGTAAAAAAAGATGTATTAAAAAATGTTCCAACTTTTTTAGCAGAAGATACCAATCAACCTGTACAACCTCAAATGCAAGGTCCACAACCAATTGGACAACCACAAGATCCATGTTTAAATTATCGAGTTAATTTATTTGTTGATAACAGTGAACTAGAAGGAGCACCTGTTATTATGGACTCCAACTATTCTTATCAAAATATTTTTGGTAAATTAGAGTATGAAAATTATTATGGAGCCTTAAAAACAGACTTTACCATGCTAAAATCAGGACTTTTACAAAAAGCTAATGGAGGATATATTATTTTCCAAGCAAGAGATTTACTAGCCAATGGCATTTGTTATGATACCTTAAAAAAAGCACTAAGAATTAAAGCAATTGGAATCGAAAATTCAAATGAGCAACGTTCATCGATGGTAATGATATCCCTAAAACCAGAACCAATCCCACTTGATTTAAAAGTTATTTTAATAGGAGATAGCGTCATTTATCAAGCACTACTTGCTATGGATTCTGATTTTAAAAATCTATTTAAAATAAAAGTAGAGTGGGAAGACGTAGCAGAAATGAATGAAGAAAATGTAAATCGATTAGCCAGAATCATTCATGACTATTGTGAGCAGGCTGGACTTTTACATTTAGATAAATATGCTATGGCAAAAGTAGTAGAATTTGCCTCACGTATGGCAGGAGACCAAACCAAAATATCAACGTTATTTAACGATTTATTTGAAGTAATTGGCGAAGCATCAACTTGGGCCAAAATGTCAAAATCCAAATTAATCACACCAAATTTTATTGAAAAAGCATTAAAAGAGCAAAAAGAGAGAGTAAAAAAATATGACTCTTTATATATAGAAATGATAAAAGAAAACTCATTATTAATATCCACATCAGGAGCCAAAGTTGGAGAACTAAACGGATTAACTGTTATGACAATTGGAAATACAGCTTTTGGAAAGCCAGCTAAAATCACAGTAAACACTTATACGGGAAAAAACGGAATTGTCAATATAGAAAGAGAAGTAGAAATGTCAGGTTCTAGCCACTCAAAAGGAGTTCTGATTTTAAATGGATTTTTAGGGGAAAGATTTGCTCAAGATATACCACTTAGCTTAACAGCTAGCATCTGTTTTGAACAACTTTATAATGGAGTGGATGGAGATAGTGCATCTAGTACAGAATTATATGGTTTACTTTCTAGTTTGTCTGGTGTGCCAATCAATCAAGCCATTGCTGTTACTGGTTCTGTTAATCAAAAAGGAGAAATTCAACCAATTGGTGGTGTAAATGAAAAAATAGAAGGATTTTATCAAATTTGTAAAATGAGAGGACTAGATGGAACACATGGAGTCATGATTCCAATCCAAAATGTGAAAAATTTACAATTATCAGAGGAAGTAATTGATAGTGTAAGAAATGGATTATTTACCATTTATGCCATAGCAACCATTGATGAAGGAATTGAAGTATTGACAGGAGTTCCAGCTGGCAAAAAAGACAAAAATGGAAAATTTCCAGCAGGAAGCATTAATTATCTAGTATATGAAAAATTGAAAAAATATGCGGAGATTAGTAGAAATGATGAAATTTAAAAATAACAAAGGAGTAACCTTAGTAGTATTAACGATAACCATTATCGTTTTACTAATTGTTACGAGTATGATTCTATATAATTCTAGGAATCAATTAGCGATAAAAAATGTTAATAATTTATATAGTGACATTGAAGCTATTAGCACTAAGGTGTCAGATTATTATTTAAAAAATAATAGTCTTCCCATATTTGAAGAAAACACTTATATTGCAAATAGTACGCAATTAGGACTTTTATTCAAAGCCAATGGAGGAACAGGAAATGAAATAAATCCAAATGATAGTGGCCCCTATTATGTTATAAATTTATCTAAATTAGATAACCTTACCTTAAATTATGGAAGGGACTATAAAAATTGGAGTGAAGACACTTCTTTTCAAGCGCATCAAGATATATACATAATAAATGGAGTCACACATCAAATCTATTATCCTCAAGGCATTACTTTAAGTACGACGATTTATTTTACAAAAGATGTCGGAGCAGAACCGGTAGAGAAAATTGAGAGTTCAACCATATCAGATGAAGGCTTTCAATTAGCATCTATTCAGGCAAATAAAAATACGATTGATGGTGAAACAAAAATCATGATCGATGCTAATATTACATTAACAATCAGCTCTGATTTCCAAAAAGACACTTTAAAATATGGTTGGAAAGCGGCAAATGATACCAATGAAATAACATTTACTCAATTTGCTTTAGATGAATCAAATTCGGCAAAATTAACCAGTAAATTATTAAATGATAACACTAGTTATTATTTATATATTAAAGTTTTAGATATCAATGGTGAGGAACATACAATTGAGAAAAATGTTACCATTGATTAACTAGAATAGGGTAAATAATCCAAAGGATTCACATATTCGTTATTAATTCGCATACCAAAATGTAAATGGGGCCCGAGTTGTGGCTCCATTTGTGTATTTTCCGGGTATGATCTTTATACTGATTTCCGAGCCACTCCATCTACATATTTCGGGCCAACTTTACCAATAATTTGTCCTTTTAGAATGGTATCTCCAACACTTACCATAAAATTAGGGTCACAATGACAATAGGTATATTTTATTTCACCTTTTTCGGAATGATAATTGGTTAAAGTAATGGTATAACCACCACCACCTAAAAAGCCTACAAAGGTAATAACACCATCTGTTACGGCAATAAACGCAAATCCTTCTGGGGCTCCAATGTCAATTCCTTTATGGTAGGTAGAGGCTCCTGTGGTAGGTGCCACTCTTTTTCCAAAATAGGAGTTTATTTTATAAATGTTGGGAGTGGGCCATAATAAATTCTGGTCATTTGTAGTATTTATAATAGGAATATGGGTGGTTGGAGAATAAGTTGGGATAAAAAATATACAGATGAAAATAGTAAAAAATAATAAAGTAGTAAAAAATGTGTTAAAAATTTTTATAATAATAAACACCTCTTTTGCTCAGAAAAAAAGGTTGGGTTATAGGTTGATAAAACAGTATTATTATAAAGAAAAATTTTGATTTTGTCAAACAAAAAAGATGACTTTAACTGAATTTGGAGACGAAGGAAAAACATCCTTTTAAAAAGATATTTTTTCCTTTGTCTCCAAATTCAACTAAAGTCATCTTTTTATTTGTTACATTTTTTGTGTACCAGGTATAAAATAATCAATTACTCCATAGATTAAAGCTCCGATAATAGCAGCCATCCAAGAAATGCTGTAGCCTGCAACAAAAAATTGTGTTACATAAAGAATAATAGCAGCAAGTGCGAAACCTACAAAACCTTTTCCAAATGGACTAGCATGTAAACCAGTAAACTTAATAATTAAATAATCTAAAACGGTTAAAACAACAGCAGCAATAGCTAAAGACCAAATATTATTAATCGAAAAACCTGGTGTAAAAAATGCAGTAATAGCTAAAACAACAGCAGCAGCAACAAGTCTTCCAATGATTTGCCAAACGGTACTTGTACGATTTGATTCATTTGTTTGAACTTGAGTATCTGACATAAGTTATCCTCCTTTTTATTTACAAAAATTATTTTTTTAGCTACATAAAAATATTGTTTACAATAAAATATTTTTTATTCAAATCAAGAATAAAAACATAAAAAAAAGAAAGAATAAAAACAAAAGAAAGGATGAATATTTATGCTAATCAATTTTTTTAGAGCAATTATTTTGTATATTGTCGTTTTAATTGTAATGAGACTAATGGGAAAACGAGAGATTGGTCAACTTCAGCCATTTGAACTAGCTATTGCCATTATGATAGCAGATTTAGCTTCCATTCCTATGACAGAAACAGGAGTTCCTATTTCCAATGGAATTGTACCAATTATAGGATTATTGGTTATGCATTTAATCATTTCCATGGTTAACTTAAAAAGCATAAAAGCAAGAGAAATTATTTGTGGGAAACCAAGAATTTTAATAAAACAAAGAAAAATCGATGAAAAAGCATTAATTAAAGAAAGGTTTACCTTAAATGAATTAGAAGAAAGATTAAGAGATAAAGATGTTGTTAATATTGGAGATGTAGAATATGCCATTTTGGAAACAAGTGGACAAGTAACTGTCATTGAAAAACCAAATAAAAGAAAAACCATTCCACAAGATTTTAACATTATGCCAGATTATGAGGGCTTACCCTATGATTTAGTAGTAGATGGCAAGATTATGAACAAAAATTTAAAAGCCATAGAAAAAGACTATAATTGGTTAGAAACAGAGGTACAAAAATTTGGCTATAAACCAGAAGAAGCTTTGCTTGTAACCTATGATGGAAAAGGACAAATTTTTTGTCAAAAAAAAGAAGAGAAGGGAAAATAATTTATGTATAAAGAATTAGCCATATGTATTGTTTTAATTATTTTCATATTTATAGGGGATAACATTACCCAAAAATACACACAGCAAAGCATAGAAAAATTGACCAATGAACTAGAACAATTAGAACAAAACTTAAAAAATGGGGAAAAGGAAGAAGCTGAAAAAAAGACAGAAGAAATTAATGAAAATTGGGAAAAAATGCATAATAAATTAGCCTATTATATCGAACATGATGAACTCGAAAAAGTAGAAACCTATTTTACAACCTGCCAAAGTTTTACCAGAACAGGAAACTACGATTTAGCCATTAGTGAACTAGAAAAAACGATATTTGTCCTAGATCATATCACAGACAAATATTCCTTTAATTTAGAAAATATATTTTAAGGAAGAAAAAATAAAAAAAATCACAAAAAAGTATTTACATTTTTTTGACGTTTGTATAAAATATAAAAGAATGTAGAAAAATATCGAATGATAAACATAAGAAAATGCTTTTTCAAAGAAAGGAAGTAAAAAAGGATGAAGATTTTAATGTTAACATGGGAGTATCCACCAAGAGTAGTAGGAGGAATTGCAAGAGTTGTAAATGATTTATCAAAAAGACTTATCAAAGATGGACACGAGGTAACGGTAATCACTTATCGAGAAGGAAATGCACCATATTTTGAACTAGATAAAGGAGTAAAAGTATACAGAGTAGACAACTTTATGATAAATGCCAACAATTTTATAGACTGGATTATGCAGCTAAACTTTAACATGATAGCAAAGGCAGGAGAAATCATAGCAAAAGAAGGAAAATTTGATGTCATTCATGCACATGACTGGTTAGTGGCATATAGCGCAAAAACCTTAAAACAAGCTTATGATATGCCAATTGTTTCCACCATTCATGCTACAGAAGCAGGAAGAAATAGTGGAATACGTGAAGCCAATCAAAAATACATCAATGATACAGAATGGATGTTAACATATGAATCAACCGAAGTAATCGTAAACAGTAATTACATGAAAAGTGAATTACAAAGACTATTTGGTTTGCCATTTGAAAAAATCAATGTTGTACCAAATGGAGTCAATATAACCAATTATTCTGGAATTGAAAGAGATTATGAATTTAGAAGAAGATATGCCTTAGACAACGAAAAAATCATATTATTTATGGGAAGACTTGTCTATGAAAAAGGAGTTCAATACTTAATTGGGGCTATGCCCAAAATATTAGAACATTATCATGATGCCAAACTAGTTATTGCTGGAAAAGGTGGCATGATAGATGAGCTAAAGCAAGAAGTAAATCATCTAGGACTAGGAAACAAAGTATGTTTTGCCGGTTACCTAAATGGAAAAGATGTAGGAAAAATGTATAAAGCAGCCGATATATCTGTATTTCCAAGTACTTATGAACCATTTGGAATTGTAGCATTAGAAGCTATGCTTGCAGAAGTTCCAGTTGTTGTATCTGATATTGGGGGACTAAACGAAATTGTAAGGCATCGTGAAACAGGAATGAAAAGTTATTGTGGAAATAGCAATTCCATAGCTGATTCCATTTTAGAATTATTATTTGATCCTGCTCTTTGCAGCAGTATGGTAAAAAAAGCAAAAGCAGAAGTAAGAAATCAATACAATTGGACTAAAATTGCACAAGACACACATTTTACTTATCAAAAAGCAATTTGTGAAACTATGGCAGATAGACAAAGAAAACAATTGGAACAAGAAAAATCCAAACCTAGAAAAACAGCTAGAGGAGAAATTACCAATTTACTTACCTTTAGAAAAAATCAAGCTTATGCGTAAGCTTGA
This sequence comes from uncultured Clostridia bacterium, assembly GCA_944390625.1. Classification (GTDB taxonomy): domain Bacteria; phylum Bacillota; class Clostridia; order TANB77; family CAG-508; genus CAG-269. The sequence goes on along the minus strand of CALXRH010000077.1, from coordinate 1,947 downwards.
TTTGTACGTATCATAAAAACTTAGTTTAGTGCAAAAAGAAAGGAACGATTTTTTATGAATGTTTACGATACAGTTAATCAATTAGCAGAAGAAATTAAGCAATCAGAAGAATATGTAAATTTTAAAACAGCAAAACAAGCAATCAATAGTATGGGAGAATATAAAACTAAAATAGAAGAATTCGAAAAAGCAAGATATGAAGAACAATTAAATACCATACAAAATGGAAAAACAGATGAACAAGCTATGAGTAGAATACAAAACTTATACCAAGAATTAATTGAAATACCAGAAATTAAAAAATACTTTGATGCAGAATTTAAATTTAACATATTACTAGGAGATGTCAATAAAATAATTAGTGAAGCAGTAAAAGATGTTATTACTTAAAAAGGAAGAAGTTTTATGGAAACAATCATAATCCTAATATTTTTAATTATTCTACTTGGAATTTTAGCCTATATCTATGATGTTAACTTAAAAAAACTAAAAAAATTTGCCGAAGAGGAAGAAAGCAAATACAATGAAATAGCCAATCAATATCCATCCAATATAGAGATTGGTAAATACATATTAAAAAAATTAAACAATCAAAAAGTAAAAGTAGAAGAAGATAAAAATGCCAAAACATCACTATATATTGCCATAACAGACAAAATCATCATAGCTGATGTAAAAAATAGCTATACTAGAATCCAAACCATTGCTCATGAATGTTTGCATTCTATTCAGAGCCGAAAAATATTGCTATTTAATTTTATCTATTCTAATCTTTATTTGCTCTATTTTTTGGTAACCACGCTCCTAAGCTTGTTCAATCAATTGCCAAATAAAATGTTATTTTTATGTATCCTGCTAATTATGAGCTATGTATATTATTTTGTAAGAAGTTACTTAGAAAATGATGCTATGATAAAAGCAAAATATCTAGCCAAAGAATATATGGAAGAAGTAAAAATTTCAGAACAAAAGCAAATCGATGAAATCACAGAAAGCTATGAGAAATTAAACACAATGGGAATAAAAATAACCAATTTTCAGTTAATGTTAGAAACCATAATAAAAGTAATCATTTTCATGATTGTATGAGCTAAAATAGCACCAATGGAGGAAAGAAACGATATGAAAATATATCCAAATTTATATTTAACCACCATACAAGAAATAACCATAGGGCTTTTAATGAAAAATAAAATAAAAGCTTTAATCTTAGATGTTGACAATACTTTAATCGATTATCATAAAAATTTATCAGAAGAAGTAATCCAATGGTCTCAAAAGCTACAAGGACAAGGGATAAAAATGTATATCTTATCCAATACAAACAAGGAAGAAAAAGTAAAGGCAGTTGCTAAAAAACTAGAAATCCCTTATGAAATGTTTGCCAAAAAACCTTTTAAAAAAGGATTTCAAAAAGTGCAACAAATTTTAAATATAAAGCCTGAAAACATAGCCGTTGTAGGAGACCAAATATTTACCGATATCATTGGTGGAAACAGGTGTAATATGTTTACCATACTCGTAGATCCGGTAGACAAAAAAGACTATTGGTATACTGCCTGGAAAAGACCAATTGAAAACAAAATTAAGAAAAAAATAGTTAAAGGTGAAATCCATGTATTTTAATGATGTAAATATTGTATATTATATAATCGTTGCCATTATCCGGACTGTTTGTAGGAGAATTTACAAACTGGATGAATAAAAGGCTTCCAGAAAATAAAAAAATTTTCTCTTTGGATTTATTCAAAGAATACAAAAAAGAATTTAGCCCTAATTATATACTTATGATTATTACAGCGATACTATATGTTGGTATATTGTATCACTATGGAATCGGTGAAACCTTTACCGAAAATTTAGATTTAATTAAATATTTAATTTTAACACCAATGCTTTTAAGTGTAGTCGTGATAGACTACCAATTGCAAATCATACCAAACAGAC
>CALXRH010000076.1 GCA_944390625.1 uncultured Clostridia bacterium | reverse complement strand
AACCTATTATTACTATAATTTATATAAGGAAATTAAAACCGGTTCAGCAGAAGAGACAAAAATCAACAACATTTATGATATGGCAGGAAACAAGAAGGAGTGGACAACAGAAACCGGAAATCCAGACGGCTCTAGCACTACCCGTGCTGTCCTTCGTGGTGGTAGCTTCGGTAACGGTGGCTCCGGCGCTCCAGTTTGCTCCCGCGACGGTAGCGGTAGTGCTGGCGGTTACGACACCTACATCGGGTTCCGTGTCGTGCTTTACATAAAGTAGCACTGACCACTGTTAGCCTGGAAGCGAATACTTACTTTTTTACTTCAATCTCTTTAAAATTTAAAAATGTTGAGGTGTTAGATACCTTTGGTATCCACCTCAACATTTTGTCATTAAATTTATTATATATCTAATTTTGAACCTCAACTGGTAAATATTTTACTCCCCAAGCTAAAGCTTGACTATGAGAACTTACATAGATATCGATTCGATTTCCTTTAATGGCTCCACCCCTATCTTCAACGACATATGTTTTTCCATTGATATTTAATTTGGTTCCAAATGCCAAATTAGAAGGTGCAGCTACCGTTCTTCCTGCTGTTGCCCTTGTTCCTGATGCAGTATATCCATTTGCATGTGCTCCACAACATTTTGTACATGCACAATAAGCTGTTACTTTATATACTTTGACTGAAGATGTGCCTGATGTACTACCAGATGTTTTAGAACTGGTGCTTGAACTTCTTGAAGATGAACTAGATCTTGAAGATGTTGTTTTTGAGCTTACTTGGATTATTTTATCTACAGGCTCTTGTATAATCTCTTCTGAAATTTTTGTTCTTTCAATTTCTGCTTCATTTTGATATTTTACTTTATAAGTAACTTTTTTCTTTCCTTCTACTCCTTGTTGTAATACCTTGTTTTTGGTGTTTGTACTTCCACCAGATATATCTTTTGTTACTGTTTCAAATGGAATAGTTTCTTCTACTACTTCTATTTTTTCTGTTATGGTAGTATAAGCATCTAGTAGATTTTCTAATGTCATTTCGATTCCACTTTCTGATATTTTGGCAACTTCTATCTCTTGCTCTGATTTGTCTGTTATTTTTATGGTTTTGCTTTCTGTGATTTCTTCGGTTGTACTTGGTATTACTTTTTCGTTGCTTTCTAAAATAATGTTATTATCCTCTAGTATTTCTTTTACATTGGTTTTAGATGTTAGTACTGTCATCTCATAGCCATTGGATAATTCGATTGTTACAGTATTTACTTTTGTTGTTACTGCCATAACTCCTACTCCTGAAAGTAAAATTAAGATTAGGCATATACCAATTACCTTTATAAAAGAAAATTTACTTTTGTTTTTTTTCTGCATAAAACAGATACCTCCTTTAACAACAGTTACCATTATAACTCATTTTGCGAAATTTGTCAAATTTGGAAAATTTTATCTTTTTTGTTTTTATACTTTGTCCTTACTATATTATATGTTTTTGATTTCTAAAATATGAAAAAAATTTTTTAAAAGGTCGTTTTCTTCTATACATTTTGTAAAAAGAACGACCTTTTAAAATTTTATTTTATTTCATTTCCATAGTAACTATCCATTAGAATTTGTTTCATTTCCTCTACTAGAGGGACTCTTGGGTTAGCTGTTGTACACTGGTCTTCAAAGGCTCTATCTGCTAATAAGTCTATTTTTGCCATAAATTCTTTTTCATCTACTCCTGCATCTTTAAAAGATTTTGGAATATTTAATTTTTCATTTAATTCTTGAATTTTAGCAATTAAAGAAGCAATTCCTTCTTCCTTGGTGTCTGCTTTTAATCCTACTTTTTTAGCAAGTTCTGCATATTTTTCGTCTGCTATAAAGTATTCATATTTTGGGAAAGATACAAATTTAGTTGGTTTACTACTATTATATTTGATAACATATGGTAATAAAATAGCATTGATTCTTCCATGTGGTAAATGGAATTCTGCTCCGATTTTATGTGCTAAAGAGTGGTTAATTCCTAGAAAGGCATTGGTAAATGACATACCGGCAATGGTACTAGCATTGTGCATTTTTTCACGAGCTATTTTGTTGTCTCCATGCTCATAGGCTTCGATTAAATATTTAAAAACAAGTTCTACTGCTTTTTCGGATAAACCATCTGTATAATCAGATGCCATGTTGGATACATAGGCTTCAATAGCATGTGTTAATACATCCATTCCCGTATCTGCTGTAATGGATTTTGGAAGGCTCATTACTAAGTCAGGGTCTACAATGGCAACATCTGGTGTTAATTCATAGTCTGCTAATGGATATTTTTTGTTTTTCTCTTTGTCTGTTAATACAGAAAATGAGGTTACTTCTGAACCAGTACCTGAAGTGGTAGGTATAGCTACCATTTTAGCTTTTATACCAAGTTTAGGGAATTTATAGGTACGTTTACGGATATCCATAAATTTTAATTTTAGTCCTTCTGGGTCAGCATCTGGATGTTCGTAGAATAACCACATTCCTTTGGCTGCATCAATGGCACTTCCTCCTCCTAAGGCAATAATGACATCTGGCTTAAAGTTATTCATAAGCTCTAAACCTTTTTTTACCGTATCAAAAGAAGGGTCTGATTCTACTTCACTAAATATTTCACAATGTACGTGTTTTTCTCTTTTTCTGATGTGGTATAAAATTCGATCTACATAACCAAGTTTTATCATTCCTGGGTCTGTTACAATAAAGGCTCTTTCGATATCTGGCATTTTCTCTAGGTAGGCAATGGATCCTGCCTCAAAATATATTTTTTCTGGAACTTTAAACCATTGCATATTAACTCTCCTCCTTGCTACTCTTTTTACATTAATCAAGTTAACACTGGACACATTGGCTGTTGTTGAATTTCCACCAAATGAACCACAGCCAAGTGTTAAAGATGGCATATTGGTGTTGTAAATGTCTCCAATTCCTCCATGGGTAGATGGTGAGTTTACAATGATTCTTCCAGCTTTCATTTTTTCTGAAAATTCTAATGTTTTTTCTCGATCCTCAGAATGAATAACTGCAGTATGACCTAGGCCTCCAAATTCAAGTAGTCTTTCTGCTTTGTCTAATGCTTCGTCGAAATTTTGGACAATATAATAGGTTAAAACAGGACTTAGTTTTTCTTTTGAAAATGGGAATTCTTCTCCAATTCCTTCTTCATAGACTACCATTACTTTTGTATCTTTTGGTATTTCAAATCCTGCGCTGCTTGCTATTTTGTATGGGCTTTGTCCTGGAATATGGGATTTTAATTTAAATCCAATTCCTTCTTTCCACTCAAACATTGCTTCTTTTAGTTTTTCTTTTTCTTCTGGACTTACAATATAACATCCAGCTTGTTTCATAAGTTCTTCAAATTCTTGGTGAATCTCTTTTTCTACTAAAACAGCTTGTTCTGATGCGCATATCATTCCATTGTCAAATGCTTTTGACATAACCAAATCATTAACCGATGTTTTTAATTTGGCTGATTTTTCTATAATACATGGTACATTTCCAGGTCCAACCCCTAAAGCTGGTTTTCCACAAGAGTAAGCAGCTTTTACCATTCCGGTTCCACCAGTTGCTAAGATTAAGTCAACTCCCGGGTGGTTCATAAGCAAGCGGGTTGCTGTAACCGATGGCTCTGGTATCCATAAAATACAATTTTCTGGTGCTCCAGCTTTTATGGCTGCCTCTCTTAAAATTTCGGCTGCTCTTACAGAACATTTTTGTGCAGATGGATGAAATCCAAAGATGATAACATTTCTAGTTTTGGCTGCGATAATGGATTTAAACATTGTAGTCGATGTTGGGTTTGTAACAGGTGTTACACCTGCTATGACTCCAATTGGTTCTGCAATATCTACATAATCATCTTCATCATTTTCGTTTATGATACCTACTGTTTTTTCGTATTTGATGCTATGATAAATGTATTCTGTTGCAAACATATTCTTTGTTATTTTGTCTTCGTAGATTCCACGTCCTGTTTCTTCTACTGCCATTTTAGCAAGTTCCATATGATGCTCTAATCCTGCCATTGACATGGCTTTTGTTATGTTGTTTACTGTTTCTTGGTCTAATTTTAAATATTCTTTGGATGCAATTTTTGCTTTTTCCACTAAGTCGTCTATCATTTGTTTTATTTTCTCTTCTTCTTGATTTTCTGGCATACGTTTTTCCTCCCAATTTTTTCTTTTAGTTTATGCATTTTTATTATATATTATTAATTTTTTTTGTCAAGCCTTAATCGAAATTTGGAGCCATTGGGACCAAGTCTTTTTGGCTTCCGTAATTCAAGGAAGCCAAAAGACCTAGTCCCAATGGCTCTCTAAAATATTAATATACATAGTTTTGAGGATTATAAGCTACTCCATTTACTCTAATTTCAAAATGTAAATGTGGTCCTGTTGAATTTCCTGTAGAACCTACTGCCGCAATAGTTTGCCCTTGTGAAACAGTTTGTCCTGCTGAAACATAAAGTTTACTACAATGACCATAATAAGTTTGCACCCCATTGGAATGTGTTACTACAACTAAATATCCATAAGATCCTTTATAGCCCGAGAATGTAACAGTTCCTGATGCCGCAGCTTTTATAGCAGAACCCGCAGATGCTGCTATATCTAGTCCTGTGTGAGCACTTGATCTAACACTACTTATGGAACCAAAACGGGAAGTTATCGTTCCTGTAATTGGTTTGATTAGCGATATTCCTAATGATACTTTTGATTTTGAAAGATTGGTTGATGTAGAAAACGAACCAGAAGAGGAATTAGATGTTCTTGAGCTTTTTTTACTGGCTACTTTTGTAACCGTTTGTTCTACTGGCTTTTCTTTATATAGATTTGCTACTACTTCTTCAACTTGTGCAAAATCAGCTAGTTCAGTTTCATATTTTTCTAATATTTGAATATTATCGATGTTATCACTATTCTTATCTTTTAGGCCTTGAACAATCTGTTCTGCTGTACTAAAATCTGATACATACGCTTTTTCTTCATTATCTTCTAAAATGGCGTAATATTTATAATAGGTTATTCCTTTTTCAGCTACTTTTTGATATATTTGTTCATCATTTGTTGTAATCCCTCTTTTTAATAAGCATAACTGATAGGTTGGCATTGTATCTAACTGTACAAATGCTACATTCTCACTTTCTCCATTACCATTTTCCATATATTCTTCAATTTTGGCTTGTAATTTACTCTTTTGTGCACAATAGCCAATTAGCTCTCCATCTAATGTTACGCGATAAATTGGTTTATAGAAAAAGGCAACAAGCCCTAATATTAAAAATGTTCCTATGCTTACTAATATGAGGAATTTCATTGAGGTTCTTATCTTAATTAGTATCTTTTTCATTCTAAATTTTTCTCCTATTTTATTGTGTTTTTATTATCTTATATTAACATTTTTTATTTTTCAATTTTCATTAGCAACTATTATCTTTTATTTTCTCTTATTTTTGTCAGAAACCTTTTTTTATCTTTTAAATTCTTAAATACCTCCCCATGGCTTACTCATATTATTTCTAAGTTTGCAAATTTAGCCATTAACCTTTTGTGCCCGACTTTGTCAAAATTAATATCTACTTTTAAATCTTCTCCTTCTGGTTCCGTTTTGGTTATAATTCCTTCCCCGAATTTTTTATGAAATACTTTTACTCCTTCTGTATATTGGGTTAAATCAACTTGCTGAGTGTTGGTTGTTTTTCCAAGTCCACTTAAGAAACTTTCTGCTGTTCTTCCAAAAGATGCTTTTTTTCCAAAGATGGAACTTGCTACTGCAACTGTTTTTCCTGCTATATCATTTAGGTTATAAGAAGTTATTTTTCCGCCTCCTTTTGCTGTATTTCCATAGTTCCAAGCATAGGTACTATCTTCTGCTACCTTTTGTTTTATAGGATTTGAACCAAATGCTTCTTCATAACCATCTAATAAATCACTTGGGATTTCTTCTAAAAATCTAGATGGTAAATTGCAACTGGTTGAACCAAATACAGTACGCATTTTACTACAGGTTAAAAATAGGTTCTCTTTGGCACGCGTTACTCCTACATAACATAAACGCCTTTCTTCTTCGATTTCTGATGGTTCTCCAATCGAACGATAACCTGGAAAAATTCCTTCTTCCATTCCAACTAAAAATACAACCGGAAATTCTAGACCTTTGGCACTGTGCAGAGTCATAAGAGTAACCGATTCTTCTTGGTCTTCGATGTTGTCAATATCAGAAGATAAAGTCATTCCTTCTAAGAAGTTTTGTAGTGTGTTTTCTGCTTCTTCTTTTTCAAATTCCATAGCTACTGTTAAAAATTCTTCTAGGTTTTCAATTCGGTTTTCTGCTTCAATCGTCCTTTCGTCTTCTAATGCTTTAAGGTAGCCAGATTTTTTTAACATATATTGTATAAATTCTGATACTGGCATTTTGTCTTTTTGGTTTCTAGCATCTTCGATTAAATCTACAAAGTCTCTGGAATTTAAGTAAACTCGATTTAAGCCATATTGGTCTGCATTTTTGATGATTTCATACATAGAGGTCTCATTTTGTGTTGCTAAATTGGTAACTTTATCTAAACTAGTAGCTCCTATTCCTCTTTTAGGCTCATTAATGATTCTGGTTAGACTCAAATTGTCTGATGGATTTTGGGCTAACCTTAAATAAGATATGATATCTTTGATTTCTTTTCTGTCATAGAATTTTAGCCCTCCTACGATTTTATAGGGTATGGCTTCTCTTCTTAAAATATCTTCTATGGCTCTGGATTGAGTATTCATTCTATATAAAACGGCAAAATCGGAATATTTGTAGTTTTCTTGTCTTTTTAAGTGTGAAATTTGTTCTACAATATAGCTTGCTTCATCATATTCGTTGTCTGCTGAATATACTTTTGGAAGATTTCCTTCGCCATTTTCTGTCCATAATTTTTTTTCGTATTTGGTTTCATTGTTTTGGATAATGCTATTTGCCGCTTTTAAGATATTTCCTGTACATCTGTAATTTTGCTCTAGTTTAATGATTTTGGTTCCTTTGAAGTCTTTTTCGAAGTTTAGGATATTGGAAATATCTGCTCCTCTAAAACTATAGATTCCGTTGGTCATTATCGCCAACTACCGTAATATTTCCATTTACCTCTGCGAGCATTTTTACCAAGGTAAATTGTGATTTATTGGTATCTTGGTATTCGTCTACTAAAATGTATTTAAATTTAGAAGAATAGTAATTTAAAATTTCTGGATTTTCGCCAAATATTTTTATGGTAAAATTTATAATATCATCAAAATCAATGGCATTGTTTTCTTTTAGCCTTTTTTGGTAAAGTTCATATACGGTTGCTATTTTTTCTCTTCGAAAGTCTCCATGTGCTTTTACAGCATATTGGTCTGGTTCTAGCATATCATTTTTCGCATTACTGATTTCTGATTGTACTTGTTTTTCAGAAAATTGTTTGTCATCGATTTGTAATTCTTTTAGACATTTTTTGATAAGTGCTTTTTGGTCTGATGTATCAAATATGATAAAAGAACTATCAAACCCGATTTTATCGATGTGTTTTCTTAAAATTCTAACACAAATAGAATGATAAGTTCCCATCCAAATATCTTTTGCATCTTCTCCTACAAGGGTAGCAATTCTTTCTTTCATTTCATTGGCTGCTTTGTTGGTAAATGTAATAGCTAAGATGTTCCAAGGAAGTGCTTTTTTTTCTTGTATTAAGTAAGCAATTTTGTGTGTTAATACTTTCGTCTTTCCGCTTCCTGCTCCCGCAATAACGAGAACAGGACCTTCTGTATTGATAACTGCTTCGTATTGTTTGTTGTTTAATCCGTTTAATATTTCTTGCATGAATTTTTTCTCCTTTTATTTATGGAATCGCTATTTTGCTAAATTTATTTTAACTTTTGTTTTTGTATTATATAAATTTTAGGACAAATTGTCAATAAATATTATATCCTTGTAGCAAAAATTCCTATTATCAATCCTAACATATTCCCAACCGCACTCATTCTTCCTTTATAAAGGCTATTTGACTCTGGTATTAATTCTCCTGATACAATATAAAGCATAGCACCTGCTGCAAAACTTAAACTGATGGCAATAATGGTTTTGGATATACTACCTATGATCGCTCCAAAAAATGCTCCAATCCCAGTCGTTACTCCTGATAAAATTACATAAAATATAACTTTCCAAATCGCCATCCCACCGTTTTTCATAGGAACTGCCATCGATATTCCTTCTGGTATATCATGCAAACAAATAGCAATTGCTAATCCAATTCCAAGTCTTGTAGATGCTTCAAACCCAGAACCAATTGCTAATCCTTCGGGAAAGTTATGAATTGCAAGACCTATACTTACTATAATTCCTGTTTTTAGTAAGTTATTTGCTTTTAAGTTCTGCTTTTGGCTAAATCTTGTTTCCACCAATAAATCACAAAAAATCATGGCAATGATTCCTAAGCAAATTCCGATCATTATCATCCATATTCCCGCTAATTCCAATGCTTCTGGAATTAAGTCAAAACAAATAACTGCCATCATGAGGCCAGATGCAAAAGATAAAATAAAACTTAAAAATTTGTTAGACACTTGGTCAAAAAAACATCCGATTATCCCTCCAAGTGTAGTACCAAAGGTACCAAAAAACAAGCCTAATAGAGTTGTTTTAAAAATTTCCATCACTCACACCTCTATTAGACTTTATGACTATTCCCTTCATTTTATGTTATTTTTCTCATCTTCTGTTTCGTTTTCCGTAGTTTCGAAACCTTTTCCTGTTTTGTTTAATAGCCCATTAATAAATAGCTTTTCCGCATTTTCATAGGTTATTTTGGCCATCTGTTCTGCCTCTAATCCTTTAAATTCAGCTAGTTTTTGAACTATATATTTGAGATTTGACGAATCATTTCTTGTGCCTCTTACCGGCTCTGGTGCTAAGTATGGTGCATCTGTCTCAATTAGTACTTTAGTAAGTGGTACCATTTCTACTATTTTTTGTGCATTTTTGGAATTTTTGAAGGTACAAGTTCCTCCAAAACCTATATAAAGTCCTGCATTTAATCCTTGTTTTACAAGTTCTGGATTAAAGGGACAACAATGTAAAACTCCTGATTTTTCTATTTTTATTTTTCTTATAATCGATATGGTATCATCGATGGAATCTCTTGTATGAATGGATACTGGTAATTTTAGATCATTAGCAAGTTCAATCTGCTTTTCAAAAGCCATTTTTTGTAATTCTTTATTTTCTTGATTCCAATAATAATCTAAACCAATCTCTCCGATTGCTACAATTTTTTTGTTTTGTATAATTAATTCTTTGATTTTTGAAAGCATTTTCCACAATTCTTCTTCTGTTTGTGGAATCTCTTCTGGATGTAATCCACAAGCTGCATAAATAAAAGGATGTTTTTTAGCTATTTCTATCGCTTTTTGGGAGGATTCTATGTCACAGCCCATATTAATACATTTGGTTATACCTGCCTTCCATATTTTATCAATTACTGCTTCTCGATCAAAATCAAATTTGCTGTCATCTAAGTGCATATGGGTATCAAAAAATTCCATTTTAAATATCCTTTCTTATTTAAACAAAACCACTACATTGGCAATGGCATAGTCTTTGCAATGGGATATACTGACATCTATATTTTCTACTTGATTTGCTTTTAAAAATAATATTTCTGCCTTGGGTCTTCCGTTTTCGTCATTGGTGGTTTCTATATCTTTCCAGGAAATGGCAAATTTATCTTCTACCACTTCAGAAACTGCCTTAAATACTGCTTCTTTTACAGCAAATCTAGCAGCATAATGTTCATATTTTGCTTTTCCTTTGTTTTCACAATAAGCGATTTCTTTTTGTGTATAAATTCTATGTAAAAATTTATCTCCTAAATTTTCGATACTGTCTTGTATTCTTGCTATTTCAATGATATCGACTCCACATTTTACTTTCACTGTTTCACCTTCTTTTTTATTATGGTGTTGGATATTTTTTTACTTTATTTTTTACTTTAAATAAAGAATAAAATTAATAATATTAAATATAAGAGTGGCAATTAGTACTAATACTATAAATCCAGACATTTTTTCATTTCGTTCAATTTTTAATTCACTATATAAAATATTATATTTGTTTTTGACATCATTATATAATTTTTCAATTTCTAATACTTCTTTTATATACGTATAATATAAACTTCCTAAATCATCTGATGTGATTTCTTGAATCCAGACTCTTTTGGTAAAATCAATGAATTTTTTTCGTGTTTCTTCTATATTTTTTCCTTCTTTAAATTCATAATTAAGTTTTTTTAGGTATATTTTTAAATATAAAGAAAGGATATAGGTATAAAAATATTGGTTTTCAAATTCTGCGGGTAAAACGGTATAATTATCTATGTCACAATCTGAACTTAGCAAATTGACTCCTAATTTTGATATTCCAATTTTAGAATACTTGGAAATCGTAATGGCCTTAGCATTTTCACTAAATATGGAGTTAGTATTACTGTCGGCGGAAAGTATATTAACATATTTTAAAAATTCATTTTTTATATTTTCAAAAGAGGTGCTTACATTCCAAGCATCTTGTTTTATACAGGTATAAGAATAGGTATAAAATCTTTCTATATCTAAGTTTAGTTTTAAAGCATCGATATTGGAACCGGTTATACTATGTATGAAATCTTGTATGGCCTCTATGTTTTCAAAGGAATCTGCTTGTACTTTTATATTGTCATAATTTTTTAAATTATTTCCTTCTTGGTTGATGTCTCTAAATTTGTAATTAAAGTTTAATACATCGGCAAATTCTTCACTGTCTTCTATATTGGTTTTGATATATAAAAAACAGATACCAGTATGAAATAAAACAATTCCTACTTTTTGTATTTTAAAAAATATGCTATTTTCATCTACCGTTTTTCCTTGAATATCTTGTGCTAAATTATATTCAAATGTTATGCTCGGATACCTAGCAAGAATAGCAGCTCTTGTCTCCATCGGTAATTCTTCAAATTTGGCTTGTTTTTGCCTATCTTCTAATTCAAAGGTTCTAAATAAAAATTCACGCATTTTAGGTAAAAAGTGTGTATAAATTTCTAAATCTTTCTCTTTTTTAAATATTCTTAATTGAAATCTTGTATCTTTTAATAATTTTAGTATATATTTACTATATTTGTTTTCTTTTACAATAAAAGTATTGATAAAATATGTATATTGGTACCTTGTCTTTAGCTCCATTTTTTTCTCCCCTCACTTTTTATTTATCACAATAGTAATTCATATTTAAATCTAATCCTAATTGCCATTTTCCGATAAGATCTATTTTTAAATTGTTATCTAAATTGTAGTATGGTTCAATAACGATTTCTCCATTACTATTTATTGCTCCCCATAGTCCGTCTTTTTTTACTGCCGCATAGCCATATTCGTTTAGTTCTGTTGCATCATCGTAAATATAATCTACCACTATATTTCCTTTGCTGTCTACAAAACCATATTTTCCATTTTGCTTGCTTGTATAGATTTTGTTTGTTTTTAATATGTCTTGTATATTTCTTTCTTCAAATTTGAAATTATAGTATTTATAATCATCCTCCATTTTTAATTTCATGTATCCACTATCTGTATTGATTTCTGATAAAATTCCTAGTAATCTGATTTCAAAATTGGAATCAATTAAGGTTGATTGATAGTTTTCATCATCTGCTATATAAATTCCTGCTTTTTTATCATAAGAAATGTTTTGGTAGTTAAATGCAATTTTTTCGTTTTGCTCTAAATCTATAACTCCTGCTTTTCCTTCTTTATTGGCTAAAAAGATGTCTGTGTTGATTTCTTTTAGATTATCATAAGTTGGCTCCATGATAACATTTCCTTCAAAATTCATAAAACCATATTTACCTTGCCTTGTAAAAATAATTCCGGAATTTGCAATTTGCTTTATTTCATCAAAATTTTCTGTTAGAATTTTGTTTCCTTGTCTATCAATTAATTGTTGCTTTCCATTTTCTTGTATGACAAAATATTTATCACTATAGATGTTTTCTATTTTTTCATATTGATTTTCTAATATTTTCTCTCCTGAAAAGCTTACTACACCATATTTATTGTCTTGGTTTACTGTTATATATCCATTTTGATACTCTTCTCCTAAACTTAAAATTTGTGTATTTTGTGTATCAATAATTTGTGCTCCTTTATTATTTAATAAACCAATATGTCCTTCTTTCTCAACAAGAATGCTGTTTTCTAATCCTTTTAAGGTTTGTATATTATCATATATGGTTGGTGCTAACTCTTTTCCTTCTAAATCAATTAATCCCCATTTTCCATCTTTTTGTACTTTTAAGACATTTTCTTCATACCAAACATTTCCTGCTTGGTCATAATTTTCTAAAGCTTCTATTTTTTCGTAGTTGGTCCACATTTCTTCGTTTTTGCTGTTGATTACTTTTGTTTTATATGTTCCGTTTTCTTCGTCTAAGTCATAGGTACATAAAAATATGTCCTTAGTTTTGTCTACTACAATAATCATTTCTTGGTACATTGGCTCTATGACTATTTCTCCATTGGATCCTAAAATACCCCATTTTTCATCTTGATATAAGGCAACATAATTGTTTTTCACTAATGGTTTTGTATTTTTGGCTTTGGTTAATATGTTTTTTATTACGATAATTGCCATGATAACCACAATAATTGCTATTATTACGGCAAATACTTTTTTGTAATTGAGTTTTGCTTCATCACTATATCTTCTTCCACTGCCCATAAGAGCCTCCTGCTATTTATATTTTTACAATGTAATTCTACTATAAAAGTAGCTACTTGTCAATTTATATTTTGTGGTATTTTGGGGTATTTTTTGGGACACAGCCTAAAAAAATATCAAAAATGATATTTTTTTAGACTGCGTCCCTTTTTTGTTATTGTCATCATTTTTCTTTAAAACCAAATCCTAAAACCTCTCTAGAATTTGTAATAATTAAAAAAGCTTGTGGGTCTACTTTTTTAATGATGGCTTTTATTTCGGATAAATCGTTTCTTCCAATTGCACACATAAGTACCAATTTTTCTGAATTGGTATACATTCCTTTCCCATAAATTCCGGTTACTCCTCTTTTTACTTTTCTTTCAATCAGTTTCGCTATTTTTTCACTTTCATTTGATACAATAAATAATAATTTCGTAAAATAAATTCCTTCAAATAAAATATCAATTACTTTTCCCATTAAATAGATCGCTATTGCCGAATATAATCCTATTTCTATGTTTTTTAGAAAAACCACATTTAATAAAACGATAATCGAATCTATAATGGTAATTAAATTTCCCGTTCTAAAATTAGGTTTAAATTCTTTTACAATAATGCTTGCTAAGTCAGAACCACCTGTTGAGGCATGTGCTTTTAAAATCAAAGCTGTTCCAATTCCTGTTAAAAATCCTCCATATACACAAGCCAATATTTTATCATGTGTTAATGGCTGGAATTGATTTAACCAGTCTATAAATAAAGATAAACTAATTGTTCCAATCATAGATTTGATAAAAAAACTCTTTCCTATTTTAAAGGTTGCAAATAAAAATAATGGTATATTTAAAAATAAGATGGTAGTTCCCATTGGTATTTTAAATATATAGTACATAATCGTTGCTATTCCAGAAAAACCACCCGAAGATAGTTCATTTGGAAGCAAAAAAAAGGAAACAGCCATGGCCATTATCAATGCCCCTACAATGGTTTCTAATGATTCCAATATAAATTCTTTTATTTTATCTTTTTCCACACGTTTTCTCCTCTTCATTTTTATATGTATTTTGGGTATTTTTTTGGACGGAGGAAAAAAATATCATTTTTTTTATTATTTGTTTTTTTTATTTTTTTATGCAAATTTTCTTAACTTTTTAACTGCCTTTTCTAGATGAGCTACTAGATAATCAACCTCTTCTTTGGTATTAAATTCTCCAAAAGTCACACGTAAAGCTCCTTTTATTAAGTCTGGCTCTAAACCTATTGCGGTTAATACATGAGATGGATTTGGATCTTTAGAACTGCAGGCCGAACCGCTTGATGCACAGATTCCTACATTATCCAGTTCTAATAATAAATCATTGCCATTGATACCGATAAAGGATATATTACTATTACCCGGAAGCCTTGCATTTAAAGCCCCATTTACTTTTATATTTGGAATTCTTTTGGTTACTTCTTGTATATAATAATTTCTTAAATTTTTTATTTTTTGTATATGTTCTTCTAAATTTTTACCAGCAAGTTCTGCTGCTTTTCCGTAATCCTACAATTCCAGCCGTATTTTCTGTACCGGCTCGTTTGTCTTTTTCTTGATGGCCTCCATTGATAATTTTTTCAAATTTTATATTTTCTTTTACATATAAGGCTCCTACCCCTTTTGGTCCGTAGATTTTATGGGCAGATAACGATAGCATATCCACTCCCATTTCCTGCACATTAATCCTTACATTTCCAACCGCTTGCACACTATCAGTATGAAATAAAATATTGTGTGATTTTGCAATTTTTGCAATATCTTCGATTGGTTGAATGGTTCCAATTTCATTATTAGCAAACATAATACTGATTAAAATAGTCTGATCTGTAATAGCTCTTTTTAATTCATTTAAATCCACAAATCCTTGCTCATCTACATTTAAATACGTAATCCTAAAACCTTGCTTTTCTAGAAATTGGCATGAATCTAGAATGGCCGGATGTTCTATTTTACTGGTAATAATATGATTTCCTCTTTTTTGGTTAGCATAAGCAATTCCTTTTAAAGCAATATTATCTGCTTCTGATCCACTTCCAACAAAATAAATTTCTTGCCTTTTGGCACCAAGTAAATTTGCCACTTTTTCTCTTGCTTCTTCAACCGCTTTTCTTGCATTTCTTGCTATCCCATAAACAGAGGATGGATTTCCGTATTCTTCACTAAAATAGGGTATCATTTCATTTAAAACTTCTTCTTTCACTTTTGTAGTAGCTCCATTATCAAAATAATATGTATTCATAAAGTATTCTCCTTCTATGTTTATTATATTATTTTGGAAAAATTTTGTGATTTTTTTCTATTAGAAATGGTCCTTTCGTAAAAATCAAAATATTTTTTTAATATCTTGTATTCTTTGAATTGTCGTTTCATAACCATATTGATAGCATTTTTCAATTTGGTTTGTATCTAAAAAACCAATATCATTATCTGTAGGTATTGTTAAGATTAAATCGCTTTTCTTTAAATCCTCTTCTATGATTTTATTTCCCATGATATCAATCGTTCTTAAAATAATATCCATTACATTACTGTTATGATTAATTTTTATTTCTTCAAAGTTTACAGCAATTACTTTATCAGCTCCTTTCATTCGAACTTCGTTAACAGGAATATTGTCAACCGTTCCTCCATCTAAAAAAATATGATTTTTGAATGGATAGGGACAAAAGATCGCAGGAAAGCTACTACTTGCCCTTACTGCTGTACCAACCGGAACATCTGTTATATATTTCTCATGATTTCCTTTTTCTGGAACTTGGTTGGTAAAAACATATTCTCTTCCATCTGTTATATCAGTTGTTGGAATTACAATTGGCATTTTCATGTCTGACATTTTATGAATATTTTTATTTCTTGCCAATTCATTATATAATTGCTCCAGTAATGCACCATCATTCATTCCTGCTATATTGATTTTTTTATTAACGAGATATCCTCCCACTCCATTAATAATCGTTCCGGTTCCTATATTACTAATTACTTTTCCATATCTTTGGAATAAATGATAGATATGTATGGGCGAATATCCTAAAGCATATAGTGCTGCAACTAAACTTCCTGAGCTGGTTCCTCCGATTATATCAATTTTTATATCATTTTCTTCTAATGCTTTTAATACACCTATATGAACTGCTCCTCTAATTCCCCCACCTGATAAAGCTAATCCTAATTTCATATCATCCCTCCATTTTTTTTGAAAAGGGACAGACCCTTTCGCAAAAGGTTCTGTCCCTTTTGCGAAATAATCTGTCCCTTTTTCCTATTATTGACTATTTTTTAATGTAATATACATTTTCAATGGTAGTTTGTTCTTTTTTATAGTCCCCGATTTCGTCCGGAAAACTTGTATTTTTTAAATTGGCTACATCTTCTATTTTGTTTCCATTATTATCTAAATAAATTTTTTCTTCCTCATTGGTGATGATAATATATTCATCTTGTATTTGAATATTGGCTTTTTCTACTGACACTACTTTTTCCATTTTTGCTGAATAGAATTCACTTATTCCTGTCTCTGTATCTACTGCTTGAACAATATTTTTTCCTTTTATTTTTTGCAGAGAACTATATTTCATTTCAAGAATAACTTTTCCATTACTATTAATTACTCCTAAATTTCCATTTTCATCTGTTGCAATAAAATAATTCTCGTATAAATACTCAATATATCTATAATTTTCGTCTACTAACTGATTATAATTTTTATCGGTAATTCCATAATAGGTAATATTATTATTTAATATGGTCGAAATTTTGTATTCTTCATTTTCGGTTTTATAAATGCTTCTATTATAGTTAATATCAACTGTATTTCCTTGTGTATCATATACTTTTCTATCATTACTAGCTTGTGCATATAGGTAGATTCCTCTGGATACAATTTCATCCATTTCTACTGGAAGGATAATTTCTCCTTCTAATGTAGCTACCCCATATTTTTTATTTTTTTGTAAGATAATGACATCTGTATCATCTTCATAAGTAATGGATTGATATTCATGTTCTATTATTTTTTTAGCATGGTTATATAAACCATATTGTCCATTTTCTGAGACGATTAAATATAGGTTTTTGTCATCTTCTTTTGTTATTCTTTCTATGTCATTGTATGCAACATCTAATATATTTTTTCCTGCCAAATCAATATAACCGTATTGAAAACCATCTTCTGTTTTGTTTGATACCACAAATCCAGATTTTTTATAACCATCTTGTTCTGTATAATATCCATCTGATACGATTTTGTCATATTCTAAATCTACTAGTACATTTCCTTTTAAATCAATAACACCATATTTTCCATCTTTTGATACTAAAAATTTTCCTTCTGTTGGCTGTAAATTTTCTATGGAATCATAGTTATTTGGGGTTATTATTTTTCCGCTAAAATCAATGAGTCCATATAACCCATCTTGTTGATAAATTAATACGCTTTTTTCGTAAGTTAAGGCACTTGCTACATTTTTTAATTTGATAGCTTCTACCTTTTCGTAATTTACAAACAATTCTTCTTTTTGGGAATTGAATATTTTTGGGTCTTGATTTTGATAACAAACAAAGAGATCTTTTTCAGGATTTGGTATGATTACATTCGAGTATTTTGCTTCTATTATAATTTCTCCATTTTTATTAATTACCCCATATTGTTCGTTATCTTTATATATATAATAATTATATTCATTTATTTCTTCAATATCATAGTTAAATTTACTTTGCATTTTTCCTCTTATGATAAAAAATGCAACTAGTATGATAACGAAAATAATTATGATTACAAAAATTTTATTTTTCATGCTGATTCCTCTTTTCTTATCTATCATCTTATTTTTTCTATTTTCTTCTTTATCATACAATATCTAACTAATAAATTCAAGTAATTTTTCATTTTTTCTAAAAAGGAATGTAAAAGACCTCAGCCCCAATCGATATTGCCAATTGGGACTAGGTCTTTTGGTACATTATAGTACAAATTTTTTGATTATAATAATTCCTCCTGCTAAGATAATTAGTACTGTTCCAGCTACAATATAAATAGTATAACTTCTATTTTCACCTGTTGATGGTGTAATTGCCATAATAGCATTTGCATTATCTGGTTCGCTGGTTCCTGTTGGATATGCTTCAAAATCTCCTGCTTTGTAATTTCCAGAATGGCTAGTATATTGTGGTGTAAAAGTTACATTTTTTAGCCCGATAATTTCGGAATAAGTTTCTAAACCTAAATCATCTTCTTCTGTCGATAATAATTTACCAACTGTTAAGGAATATGTTGTACTAGATTCTCCTGAATTTGCAGCTACCGGTGATAATGCAACTTCATTTTCAAGTGTTTCTAGTAATTGTTCTTTATAATCACTATTATCTAGGTCTGGTTCAAAATAAGTTTCTCTATCAAAACTTTCTGGTAAAGTAATATTTTCACTGGAACTAACATAATTACAACCTTTATTAGAAAGATAGTCAATCATTTTGGTTACCGTTGTTTTAACCAGTAAATTGTTATCAATCGCTCCTTTCTCATAATAATCTTTACTTGCGTAATCTAATTCTGATTCATTGGTTGCTGTCAATTCATAAGTAATGGATAAAGTTGAACCATATAGTAAAGAATTATCCATTTCCACTTTTGCATAAGATTCACTCATACTAGTTAAATATGGTGATACATTTGCATTTTGTGGGTCACCATTAATGATGGTAGAGCCATTAGACAAGGTAATTTTTACATTGGTTATTTTTTTATCTAATGTTACTTCTGTATGCGGTCTTTCTATAATTCCAAAACTCATTCCTGAACAATTAGGTATAAAGTCATAATCATATTCCTTACTTTGCTCTTTTAAATATTCAAATTGAATATCCATACTAGCTGAAAAAGCTTGTATTTTTCCTTCATTAAAAGTATTTTGACTAGCGTAATTTAATTCTTCTTCTGAAGTTGTTCTCATTTGTATAATATCTTCTGAAACATTTCCATCTTGATCGATATAATATCGATCGGTTGCAATTGAGTTTTGTCCTCCCATTAGATTTAAATACCAATTGCTTTCTTCTGTATTTAGTGCTTCCCCTGTTAATATGGTAGATTTGTAAAGTGCTATATTAATTGGATTTCCCGATGTATCTGTTATAATTTGTGTTCCATTACCATAAGTAAATTGTAAATAATATTCTCCTGGAATGACTCCTTTTAGGGCATAACTTCCATCCTCATTGACTTCTACCGTTGCTTCTTGTTTTGTGAAGGTCCAAGTTCCATTTGCTTCTCTTTTTAAATAGTCTCCTTCGGTACTATAAAGAGATGCTATTTGGTTGTCTTCTTTATTGAAAAGAGAAACAGTAACTCCTTTTAATTTATTTTCATTGGTATCATATAAACCATTTCCTAATCTAGTATGGTTTTGCTCTGATTCTGCTGTTTGTGTGTCCTCAAATATAATTCCTGAAATGGTTCTTTGTTCTGCTAAAGTTAACCTTAAGGTTAATGCTGAACTTTCTCTTGTTTCACCTTTTGTTCTATGCTCATTTTGTTTTTGATAAGCATTTGGTGAATAAGTCCAACTGTAGTCATTTCTATCGTAAATATGGTAGCCATCTGCTATAGCCGTTGTTGCACATTCTTTATAGATTTCCGGATTATTTTTTGCTCCTTGAATTAATTCTTGTAATCCAGATTCTGTTACTTTAAATTGAACCGATACTTCCGCTGTACCAGCAGGTGCCATTGCTTGAATTGCATGATTGTATCTTGCCTGGCCTCTTCCTGCCGCTTGCCAATTGTTATCTGCTAATTCATAGATGCTGGTATTGTAAGTACTGGTTAAAGAAGTTATGTTTAATGTTTTTTCTACATATAAATCCTGCATATTAATATTCATCGTGTTTGTAATTGAAATTTTATAGCCAACATATACTTCAAATTTATTTTCTGTAACCGTATTATTGTAAGCAATATCAGATGGATATAATTTTCGAGTAAAGCTTCTTGCTGAATTTTGTAAAGCTACTGTATCATAAATATATTCTCTTTCTGGTACCTCTTGTACAATCGCATCTTTTCCATATTCATAGGTAAAGGTATAATTTCCTTTCACTAGCCTTACATAATCTAGATTTTCTATAATAGAAAATTCTTCATTTGGTTTTACCATTAATCCTAAATTTATCGATTCTATACAATAATTATTTACATTATAATATTTTGCCATACTATCTTGCAGACTTCCTGCATTTGGAATAGAGGTTGCTTCTCCCGTTCCGGTTGCTAATTCGTCTGATTCCCAGTCATGGCTTTCAATAGCTCTAGATGCATTGGTAGCTTCAGCATCTACATTGATTGGTACAACCGTATAAGTTTCATTGTCATAGGTAAATCTTATTTTATAATTTTGTAAATCCCAATATAAGATTTGTTTATAGAATGAAAATGTATAACTTCCATCTGAACCTGTTGTGGTAGATGCAATAACACGTTCATTTTCCATGAAATCTACTTTGATTCCAGATAATTTTTGGTCTTCTGAGCCTT
Source organism: uncultured Clostridia bacterium (assembly GCA_944390625.1). GTDB lineage: Bacteria > Bacillota > Clostridia > TANB77 > CAG-508 > CAG-269. The sequence goes on along the minus strand of CALXRH010000076.1, from coordinate 514 downwards.
CTGTATATCGATAGTCATATTCATTTACTTTACCACTTCTGTTATCTACCCATACATATCCTGTTATTTTGCTAATATATTTCTTATTGTCTTTGGTTAAGCTTACTTCACATACATTGGTATCTTCAGCTCCGCTTCCATCTACACCCACATGAGCTATACCACAGTCAATCCAATCTGGATGGGAAGGATCTTCTCCATAGCCATCTTGTTGAACTGGGTCATAGCCAACTGGTGTTCTATACTCATAAATGTGATAAACACCTCTTTTTATTTTTGGAATGGTTACGCTTCTGGTTACTGTAATAGCAGATGGGCTATTACTATATTCTCCGGATTGAGTAAGCCATGTTCCATCATCATATTGAATATAAAATCCAGCTGTTAGTTGTTCGGATGTCATATCTGGATCTATTTTTTTTTCTGTTTTACCATCCGGTCTAGTATTCTTTATGGTTGTTGTTCTCCATTGATCGGTTCCATTTCCTTGTCCTCATATAGTTCTCATAATACT
>CALXRH010000075.1 GCA_944390625.1 uncultured Clostridia bacterium | reverse complement strand
ATATTGGATTTTGCAATAAAAATATCGGTTCCAAAGCTTACATCATCTGGCACTACAAAGCCAAAATTTTTATTATATTGAAAGGTTCCTACGATTGTATTTTTTGGATGGGATAAAATCTTAATTATTTTTCCTTCTTGTCTTTTTCCACTTTCTTTTTGATTTAGAATTTTAATTAATACTTCATCTCCCCCTAAAGCATGGAAAGCATTTTCTTTTGGAATATAAATTTCCTCTTCTTGGTCTGCTAACTTAACAAAGCCAAAGCCTTTGGCATTTCTTCGATACGTTCCTTTTAATAATTTTTCATCATTGATTCGATATCGATTTTTTTTATTTTTGATAATTCTAAAATCACTTTCTAATTTGTCTAAAACTTCTAATAATTCATGATATCTTTCTTTAGGGATATTTAATATCATTGCCATTTCTTTGGCTTTCATGGGGATATATTCTTTATCTTTCATAAAATTTAAGATTATTTCTTCTTTTTCATCCATAAAATATCCTTCCTTTCTCATTTTAAGCAAAAGTAATTCATTGTTTTTTTTATTATAACATCCTTTTTCAATTTATATTACAATTTTACTACATTTTTCTCTAAAAATAAACAAAACTTCTAGCATTTATGTTATAATATATCTATCATATAGATAGGAGTGTTATTTTATGGATTTATTAAAAGAAAAAATATTAAAAGAAGGTATTGCTGTTAATGAAAATATTTTAAAAGTGGATAGCTTTTTAAATCATCAAGTTGATACAAAATTAATGATTGAAATTGGTAAAAATTTTGCCGCATATTTTCAATCGAAAAACATTGATAAAGTTGTAACTATCGAGGCTTCTGGAATTGCCCCAGCTTTTACTACTGCTAATTTTTTAAATGTTCCTTTGGTTATTTTTAAAAAACAACATTCTAGTATTTTAAATCATGATCTTTTTGAAACAACGGTTCATTCTTTTACGAAAAATTCTGATTATAAGTTAACAGCCTCTAAAAAATTTTTGAAGGAAAATGAAAATATTTTAATGATTGATGACTTTTTAGCCAATGGAGAAGCTGTTTTAGGAACTTCTAGAATTTTAAATGCTGCAAAATGTAACCTGCAAGGAGTAGGCATTGTGATTGAAAAATCTTTTCAGCCTGGTAGAAATAAATTGGAAAATGCAGGGCTTGATGTCTATTCTTTAGCTAGAATTGCAAAACTTGGTAATGGAATCATTGAATTTATTTAAGGAGCCATTGGGACCAGCTCCTTTTTTTCATTGGGGACAGACCCTTTTGCAAAAGGGTCTGTCCCCAATGAAAAATTTTATCCAAAAAATCCTTTTTTCTTAATAGGTGGTTGTTCATTCATGGTTTTAGCAAGAGCTATTAATAGCTCTCTTTGCTCTTTGGTTAGCCTTTTTGGTGTTTGAACAACTACTTTAAATATAAAGTTTCCTTGTGCCGTTGTATTGATACTCTTAAATCCTTTGGAGCGTATGGTAAATGCTGTTCCTGTTTGGGTTCCTTCTGGTATTTTATATTTTTCTTTGCTTCCATCTACCATTGGTATTTCTAGCTCTGCTCCTAATGCTGCTTGTGTTATGGTAACTGGTATATCACAATAGACATGATTTCCATCTCTTCTATAAATACTGCTTTTTCTTACTCTTACGGTTATATATAGGTCTCCTGCCGGTCCTCCTTTGGTTCCAGGGTTTCCTTGACCTCGCAATACAACAGTTTGGTTATCATTGATACCTGCTGGAATTTTTACCTTTACTTTTGGTGTTTTCCTTACCGTTCCTTTTCCATGGCAATTTTCACAAGGTTCTTTTATAATTTCTCCTGTTCCTCTACAATCATTACAAGGTCTTGTGGTTTGTACTCTTCCTAAAATGGTATTCTGGTAAGTCGTTACACTTCCTGTTCCATGACAGGTTGGACATTTGATTGGGTTGGTTCCCCTTTTGGCTCCAGTTCCATTACATTCATGGCAAGTTTCTTGACGTGAAATAGTTATTTCTTTTTCGGTTCCTAAATAGGATTCTTCAAAGGATATATCTATACTTAAATTTAGATCTTCTCCTTTGCGTGGACCATTATTTCTTCTGGCATTTGCTCTTTGTCCACCAAATCCTCCACCAAAAAAGGATGAGAATATGTCGCCTAAATCTCCAAAATCTCCAAAGTCAGATGTTGTATAAGAATAATAGCCATTGCCTCCTCCAAAAGGACCTCCTGCGCCAAAACCTGCTCCACTTGGGTCTGCGGTTCCAAATTGGTCATACATTTTTCTTTTTTGTGGATTAGACAATACTTCATATGCTTCATTGACTTCTTTAAATTTTTTTTCTGCCTCTTCTTTGTTATCTGGGTTTGCATCTGGATGATATTTTTTGGCCATTTTTCGAAAGGCCTTTTTTAATTCATCATCTGTTGCATTTTTACTCACTCCTAGTAATTCATAATAATCTTTTTTCTCTGCCACTTTTAGTCTTCTCCTCTACCAATATTTCCTTTTTGTGATCTTTCTCTAACTTCTGCCAAATCCAATAAATAATACCTATTTTTGCGGTAATATTTAATCCATTTTTTTTGACTCTCCGAAATTAGTTTGCTATCATATGTAATTTCTTTTCTTTTGCTTTCTGAATCTTCTACTCCTGCTATATACATTTTGTCTTTCATAAGAAATTCAATAGTACTACGTTTTCCGCTCTTTAAAAATTCCTCTTTTAAACTTTTATTTTTCTCTATGATAGAATCTGCTAAAAGTATATGATAGCTATTTTCCGTTGAAAATCGCCTTCCTTGTTCGTCAATAAAAAATGATTTTTTCATAATTCTTTTCCTTTATTTTAAAATATGGAAAAGAAGCCTAAGTAGCCTCTTTTCCTTTTATTTATTGTCATCTTCAACTTTATAATCTGCATCATATACATTTCCATTGTCTTCTGCTGTTGTACCTGAAGTTGCACCTGCATTTGGGTCTACTCCTTCTGCTCCTGCATTTGG
>CALXRH010000074.1 GCA_944390625.1 uncultured Clostridia bacterium | reverse complement strand
CACTACGAGTAACTCTATCAAGTTTATATGCTACAATATAATTGATTTTGCCTGCTCTCATATCTGTTAGCATTTGCTGAAATGCTGGTCTGTGTTCCATATCTTTTGCTGATATTCCTGCATCTTTGTAAACTTTAAATATCTCATAATCTTTGTATTTACAAAGTTCTCTTAATTTTTCCTCCTGTTCTCCTAAACTAAACCCTTCGCGTACCTGATCTTCTGTACTTACACGGATATAAATTCCTGCTACTTTTCTTTCTTCATTCATTACAAAATTACCTCCTTTTTCTATTTAATGAATTAGAAAGACACTAAAAAAAGTGCCACATAGCATAGATTTGACTATATTGACACTTTAAAGTTTTTATTTATTGTTTTAACTATCTCTATTTTCCTATTTTTAAATACAATTAATAAATCAATATAGTACAATTTTTAAAAACTCTAAAATATCAATGTTTTGGCTTGCTACACTATGTTTTCATTAAATTTTGATAGTGGATATTTATTTTCCAAACTATCTATGTAAAAGTAATCTTGTTCATTAAAGAATAAATACAGCTTATCTTTAATAATTACTCGGTGTGGCTCTACATACGCTAAATTGGTATGTTCCACAATTCTTAAGGTACCATTGATAATTTCTGGTTTTACCTTTTTCATTTTGCAAGTCCATTCAATTTTAGAGAGTAATTCTTTACTCATATTGATTTCTTTTTTTCTTATATGTAACATAATACCACAAAAACCTCCTTCTTTCAAGACTTTTGGTCAAAAAAAGACCGTTTCATTTTTTGAAACGGTTTAAGTTTTTGTGTTGTTTAATTCTTATAATCTTGAAATTAAGTTATATCAAGTATTATATAGAGTTCGACAAAAACTCGTCTTGGTGGGCAGAGATGGATTCGAACCATCGTACGCTCTCGCGGCCAGATTTCTTACTACTATAGTTTTCACTACCATTTTACAATGTTTGTAGTCTGGACTTTCTCTTTATCTTTTTCAAGATACCAGGTATAAAGTCTCTACACTCGGAATTTTCTTCCTAGCTCGGGATTATCATCAGCATAACCTGTTAAGACTTCCCCGAATTAGCCTAGTTATCATCATATAATCACTTATATGAGCTGCAAATTTAGGTTTTTAATACCAAAGACCACAGTCTGGTGCCATTAACCACTCGACCACCTGCCCAAATATGCTTTTTCAAGCACGTTTTTTATTATAAAGCTTAAATAAAATTTTGTCAAGACTTATTTTCATTTTTTTATAAAAATTTCAAAATTTTTTTTATACTTCTTCATCTAATCAAAATAGCTACAGTAAACTCGCTCCTACAACTCCCGCATCATTTCCCATTTTTGCAGTTTTAATCATGATATCATCTCTCGTATTAAATAGTAGTTTAGAATTTACTAATTTTTCTTTCAATGGTTCTAGTAACAAATAATCATACCTTGCAAAGCCGCCACCAATTACAATACAATCCGGCTCAAGGATATTTACCAAATTAGATATGCCAATTGCTAAATCTCTTATATATCCTTCGATAATATCTTCTATAAAGGCTTTTGAAGTATCGATTTTTTTCCTCAATTCTGGTCCAGGAATATCATGTGATAGATTTAATCTTTCAATTACTTTGGTTTTAAAAGCTAATATACTTCCATATTTCTCAAAGCAACCTTTTTTTCCACATCGACAGAGCAAACCATTTTCTTTTATAACCATATGTCCAAATTCAAAACCTTCGAAAACAGTTCCTTCCATTAATTTTCCTTGGTAGATATAACTTCCTCCAATTCCTGTCCCTAAGGTTAAAAACAAAACATTCTGATATGGTTTTAAATCTTCTGATTGATATTCAGCAATTGCTACACATTTAGCATCATTTTTAATAACTACTTGTAAACCTGTTTTCATTTCTAACTCTTTTTTCATATCAAAATTTTCGATTCCCAGATTTACAGATTTTAAAACCATACCATTTGAAATAGTACCTGCCATTCCTAAACCTACTTTAGCAATTTCATATTTTGTTTTTAAATGCTCTATAGCTTCTACCATAAATTCTATGGCAACTGGTAATAAATTTACTTTTTCTTTTACAGTAAAATCTTTTTCATATTGTTCGATTATGTTTCCATCTAAATCAACTGCTCCAACTGCAACGTGGCTTCCGCCTAAATCAATTCCTACTTTTACTCTTTCCATAAAAAAAATCCTCTTTAAAAATTTAATCTATCAAATTAATAGAGGAGCCAAAACTCGGCTCCTTTCATTACTTCTAAAATTATAAATAAGCCTCGAATAGGAAATTTCCCATATATACCTGAATCATTGGAACTACTACAACAATTACGAAGAATATTAAAACAACTCCAACGATTGCATACATTACCTGTGGTAAGGTTTTCATAATGGCCTCCATTGTATTATCAATATCAATTTCCATATACTCAACTAATTTTTCCATCATTTCAGAAAGATCGGTCTGCATACCAATTTTTAACATTTCTGTAATCATAGAAGATGCCAAACCAGACCTTTCAAATGGATCAATCCAAGATTGTCCAATTAAAATATTTTTTAAAGCATTTTCAATAATGGATAACATAACATAATTGCTTACAACATTTTTACTTACTTCTAATGCCTCTTGTATTCTCATTCCATTTTTTAAGTTTAATAACATTGCTTTCATCAATCTAGAAAAATCCAGTGAAAAGATTAGTTTTCCAAAAATTGGCATAGTATATTTAAAATAGTGAAATTTATATTTTCCCTTCGGTGTTTGCACATACAAAACAATAGCCACTGCAATAATTGCTACAATTGCTGTTGGTACTGGCCAATATTCCAGCATTGCATTAACAACACCTTGGAACCAAACTGTAATAGCAGGTAAGGTTGAGGAAGTTCCTACTTCTTCAAAAACCTTTTCAACTTGAGGTAGTGCAAATAAAGTTCCTACAAATAGCATAACAATTAATAAAGCAAATTGCAATAAATTTGGTATTAAAATACTTCTTAACTTTTTATTAATTTTGCTTGAATTATCCAAGTACTCAACAGCCTGCATTAAAGCATTTTCTAATGACCCCGAAAGTTCTCCAACTCGTATCATGTTAATGTATATATAGGGAAATATATTGGAATAATATTCCATCGTTTTATACATATAATCTCCTGCTTCTACGCCTGCTAATATATCTTCTAAAATTTCTACTAAAGTCATATTTTCTGTACTGTCTATAATGGTTGCTAAGGCATGTACATTGTTGAAATTTGCTTTTTTAAGTAAGTAGAAATTTTGTGTAAAAATCGAAATATCTCTTTCTGTAACTTTGTCCTCTGTTCCTAAATATTTATTAATTTTATCTTTGATGGATAATCTTCTTCTATTATCATTTAAAATAACTGTTGTATTAACATTTTCTAGAACACTTTGGATATCTGAAATATTTCTCTTTTTCTTTTTTAATATTTTCGTTCTCTTGGAATTGGTTTGTGTAATTGAAATAGGGTGTAGCCCATTTTCTTTCAACTTTTTAACTAAATTTAGCCTTGTTCCTTCTTCTACTTTGTTTCTAACTATTCTTCCATCGTCTGTCAAAGCTCTATAATTAAATGTTGCCATCTATTTCGTTTATGTTAGTATCAATAACCAACATATCCTCCTTCCCTCTTATTTATAAGGTATTAATATTTCATACCATTCATCCCGCTGTTTTGTTTTATTTTTAACTGCATAATGGTTCTGTTTAATATTTCTACATTTTTTTCTTCTATTTGTGCTTTTGCTTGGTCTAGCGTTATTTTTCCATCCACAAAAAGCTGGGATAACGAATTAATTAATCCAATACTTCCTTTGTCAGAAGCACTTTGAATCGCATCTTCTATTTCTGATACACTAATTTTATCTTTTCTAATAATACCTGAAACAATATTATCTACCACCATTACCTCAGGCACTAAAACTAATTTACCATCCATTCCTGGAAGTAATCTTTGTGATACAACTAGTTTTAAAATCGAAGATAACATATACTTAATTTGTGCTTGATCTCTTACTTCATAGAAATTAATCATTCGATCGATTGTCTCAGCACAGGATTTCGTATGCAGGGTTCCGATAACTAAGTGTCCTGATTCTGCCATTTCAATTCCGGCTTCCATGGTTACTTTATCTCTTATCTCTCCTATTACTAAGATATCACAGTCTTCTCTTAGTGAATTTTTTACTCCATCATGAAAGCTTAAAGTATCTCTTCCTAGTCCTACTTCTTTTTGAACAATTAAGGATTTTTTAGAATGATGTTTATATTCTACCGGGTTTTCTAGTGTTAATATTTTCCTATTTTGATTTTCATTAATTTCATTAATTAAAGCATTTAAGGTTGTCGTTTTACCAGAGTTTGTTTTTCCAGTAACTAAAATTAATCCTTGTGGTTGATAAGTCATTCTTCTTACAATATCTGGTACGCCAAGAGATTCATAAGAAGGTAATTCGTTTTTTATAATTCTAAGAGTAGCAATCGGTATCCCATCTGTTGAAGATATATTTACCCTAAAACGAAGTCCTGCATATTCGTGAAGTGTATCTAATTTTCTTGTTTCCTGAAAAACTTTATCAGCTTCAAGATTTCCTTTTATTAAGTAATCATAGATGTCATTCATATCGGATTCGGTTAAAACTTCACTATCCTCTACCGGAACTAAATCTCTTGCTATCCTTAACATAGGTTTATTTTCAATGATAAAATGGATATCTGATGCATCTTTTGCAATTGCCTGATCTAAAATTTTATTCACATTAACCATACTTCTTTCGTCCTCCTATAAATTATCAAATATTATCAATTTTTTGTTTAATTCGCTAAGGTTGGTTTCTCCTTTTATAACTTTATTGACACCATCGACTATCAATGGTCTATATTCTTTTTCCATGGCTTTTTTTCTTATTTCGATACTGGATTTTCCTTCCATGATAAGTTGCCTGATATCATCATCTACATTTAATACTTCAAATATACCTATTCTATCATAATATCCAGAATGATTACATTTTTCGCATCCAACTGCATCATATGTTTTGACATGATCTAAGTTAAATTCAAAATCGTATTTTTCTCCAATTTTTTGAATGACTTCTTTTTCAAAATCAGAAAATTCCCTTTCTCTTTTGCAATGAGGGCATATTCTTCTTAATAGTCTTTGTGAAATCGTTGTTCCTACCGTACTTGCTATATCGTAATCAGTAAGTCCCATTTTTCTAAGTCTTGTTACAACCTCAATCGCATCGATGGTATGGATCGTAGATAATACATAGTGTCCTGTTTGTCCAGCTTGTACTGCTATTTCTGCTGTTTCTTTATCTCTAATTTCTCCAAGTAATATAACGTCTGGGTCTTGTCTTAAGATCGTCCTTAAACTATCGGCAAATCTTACATTTTTGTCAATTTCTATTTGGTTTAGGCCTGGAATTCTTATTTCAACAGGGTCTTCAATCGTTGTTATATTGATATCGTCACTTTTTAAGTAATCTAAGATACTATAAAGTGTTGTTGTTTTTCCTTCTCCTGTTGGAGCAGCCATAATGGTTAAACTATTTCTTTTACTGATGGCTTTATTTAAATCTTTTTCTGAATAAGGATAGCCTAAGTCAAATATATTTTTAATGGATTCTGTCTTTTTTAACATTCTTAGCACAAATTT
>CALXRH010000073.1 GCA_944390625.1 uncultured Clostridia bacterium | reverse complement strand
GAGGGGATAATGGCGCGAAAGCACAGCGCCAGCCCATCCTGTACCGCGGCACCGGCAAGATCGGAAAAGCGGAGCAGAGCCCAGGCAAAGCCCAGAATCGGCAGAAAAAGCAGCGTTTCTTTCATTTTCTTGTCCTTTCTATTTATTTGATGCTTTTTCAATTAGTTTTTTTACTGTGTCTGTTGGTTTAGCACCATTTTTGATCCATTGTGCAACTTTTTCTTGGTCTAGTACGATTGTTGATGGTTCTGTCATTGGATCATATGTACCAATTTGCTCGATGATTTTTCCATCTCTTGGGCTTCTAGAATCTGCTACTACAATATGATAGAATGGAGCTTTTTTCTTTCCTTCTCTTTGTAATCTTATTTTTACCATGTTTTGTTCACCTCCTAATGGTTGGATGCCTACTTCGCGTTTCCACAAGTGTAAAGCATCTAATATTTATATTGAAAATTTAATAACAAGTTAAAATTACATTAAATCTTTGAAATCATCTATTTGGTCAAGTTTAAGGCCTTTCATCATACGCCTCATTCCACCTTTGGTTTTCATCTGTTTCATCATTTTTTGAGTCATTTCAAATGATTCCATAAATTTGTTTATGTCGTGAACCTGGGTTCCACTTCCTTTTGCAATACGTTTTCTTCTACTTCCATTTAATAAGCTTGGATTTTTTCTTTCTTTAGCTGTCATAGAAGTTATGATTGCTTCTATTTTTATGAATTCTTTATCATCTACTTCGATATCTTTTAGTTTGTTGGCTCCTGGTAACATTTTTAATATCGAGGATACAGAACCCATTTTTTTGATTTGCTTTAATTGTGCTAAATAGTCATCTAAGTCAAATTTATTTTTTTGTAATTGTTTTTCTAGTTTTTCAGCTTCCTCTAAATCTAAAGCTTGTTCTGCTTTTTCGACGATGGATAACACATCTCCCATGCCTAGAATTCTAGATGCCATTCGGTCTGGGTGAAATACTTCTAATTCATTTAGTTTTTCTCCCACTCCTGCAAATTTGATTGGCTTTCCAGTTACTTTTTTAACCGATAAAGCTGCTCCTCCACGTGTGTCTCCATCTAGTTTGGTTAAAACCACACCATCGATTCCTACTTTTTCATTAAAGTTTTCTGCTACATTTACTGCTTCTTGCCCAGTCATCGCATCTACCACTAATAAGATTTCGTGTGGTTTTACGGCTTTTTTGATGTTTTGAAGCTCTTCCATTAATTTTTCATCAATTTGTAATCGTCCTGCTGTATCGATAATAACAACATCATTTAGTTTGGACATAGCTGTATTTAAAGACCTTTTGGCAATTCCAATTACGTCTTGATTTCCCTCTTCTGCATATACGGGAATATTTAGCTGGGCTCCTACAACTTGGAGTTGCTTTATGGCTGCTGGTCGATAAACATCACAAGCTACCATTAATGGCTTTTTTCCATCTTTTCTTAAGTAATTAGCAAGCTTGCCTGCCATCGTTGTTTTACCAGCTCCTTGCAAACCAATTAGCATAATGACAGTGGGAGGATTGGAAGATATGTTTATTTTACTATCGGTTCCACCAAGTAATTCTACAAGCTCATCTCTAACAATTTTAACGACTTGCTCACCAGGCTTTAATGATTTCATAACATCTTGACCTAGTGCTTTTTCCTGGATATTTGCTATAAATTCTTTTACGATTTTATAGTTAACATCTGCTTCTAATAACGCAAGTTTTACTTCTCTTAGCATTTCTTTCATATTGCTTTCTGTAATTCTTGCTTCTCCTTTTATTTTTCTTGTGATCTCTTGTAGTCTTGAAGATAGTCCTTCAAAAGCCATCTTTTTCCCTCCTTTTTTCATTGGGGACAGTTCCTTTCGCGAAAGGGTCTGTCCCTTTTGAGAAATTTTCCATTGGGGACAGTTCCTTTTACAAAAGGGTCTGTCCCTTTCGCAAAATGTTATGTTAACATTCTAGTAGATTATTTATTTGTTCTAATATCTGTTGTTGCACTTGGTTTAATTTTGTTTCTTCTAATTTTTGGGTTAACTTTTTTATTTCTTTTTCTTTTTTTCTATATTGTAGATTTTCTTCATATTCTTGTAATTTTTTCTTGGATTTTACGAGTATCGTTCTCACTGCTTGCCTTGTTATCTGCTCATTTTCTCCTATTTCAGATAAGGATAGGTCTTCATTATAGTATTGCTCCATATATTTTTTTTGGGTTGGGGTTAATAGATTTCCGTATAAACTAAGTAAAATACTTATTTCTATTTTTTCTTCCACTTTTTTCCTCTTTCTTATATGACATAAAAAATCTGTTGCTTTTATGTTTTGCAACAGATATTTTTTATTTGAACTATATCTGTAATACGAATATAGTTTACACTTTTTTTGTTTATTTGTCAATAGTTTTATTCAAATTTTTTTCCAATTTCTAGTTTGTTTCCTCTTAGAAAATCGTTTATACTCATTTTCTTAGCATTCTCTCCTTGTATCTCTAAAACAGAAAGTATACCATCTTTTGTTTGAATCCATAATCCTTTTTTACTATCGGCTAAAAGAACTGTTCCTGCCTCTCCTTTTTCTGAAATTTTTTTCAAACCGACTTCTTTTTCTAAAACTTCCACTTTCCAAAATTTGATTTTTTTGCCATCTAGTGTACTATAAGCTCCCATGATAGGATTTAATCCTCTAACTAGATTTTTAATTTGTATCGCTGTTTTTTCTTGCCAATTAATTTTTGCCATTTCTTTGCTAAGCATTGGTGCTATAGTAAAATCTTCTCCTTGTGGTGTTCTTTTGGCGGTTCCCGCTTCTAATTTGGCCAAAGTCTTTACTAAAAGCTGTCCTCCTAATTTTGCTAACCTACCCCAAAGTTCTCCTGTTGTTTCCTCTTCTCCGATTGAAACTTCTTCTTTTAAAATCATATCCCCTGTATCCATGCCTTCATCCATATACATGGTAGTTACACCGGTTTTTTTGTCTCCATTTAATATCGCCCATTGAATTGGTGCGGCTCCTCTGTATTTTGGAAGAAGTGAGGCATGTACATTAATACAGCCATATGGTGGAATGGTTAAAATTTCTTTGGGCAAAATTTTCCCATAGGCTACCACACATATGACATCTGGATTTAATTTTTGAATTTCTTCTACCAATTCGGTATTATTTTTTACTTTTACCGGTTGATAAATCGGAATATTTTTCGAAACAGCATATTCTTTTACGGGCGATAGCATCATTTTCATGCCACGACCTTTTGGTTTATCTGGATTGGTAAACACTGCCAGAATGTTGTAACCTGCTTCATCAATTGCCTTTAGGGATTCTTGGGCAAAATCTGGTGTTCCCATAAATACGATATTCATCATTTATTTTCCTTTCTTTTGCAAAAGTAAATCATTTATTTTTCGTTAATCTTTCGGTGTTACATATTCTAAAGTTCCTGGCAAAACTAAGTCGGTAAATAAAACACCATTTAAATGGTCTACTTCGTGTGCTATCGCTTGTGCTAGCAATTCTTTTGCTTTTAATTTAACCTTTTTTGCCTCTCTATCATAAAATTCCACTAAAACTTCTGTTGGTCTGATTACTTTTCCAAACTCATTGGGAAAACTTAAGCAACCTTCCTCACATTCTTTTTCTCCTTTTGTCTTTAAAATTTTAGGGTTAATTAAAACATAAGGTCCTTTTCCATCCTCTACATCGATTACAATGACTTGCTTTAAAATTCCTACTTGAACAGCTGCTAGTCCAACGCCATTGTAATGATACATCGTCTCTAACATATCATCAATTAAACTTTGGATTTTTTCTGCGGTTATGTCATCTACATTAACTTCTCTTGATTTTTTTCTTAAAATCTCATCTTCTTGTTCTCTAATTTGTCTTAATGCCATTTTTCATCTTCCTTTCACATCATATTATTTGGGTTAATATCAATTGAAATTTTTGTGTGTTTTATATTCTTTTCATAAAGGTTTTGTAAACATTTATTTAAAACGATGGTAACTTCTTGTGTTACCATTCCTTTTGCTATCATTCGCCATCTGATTTTATTTTGAATTTTGTCAATTGGTGCTGGCATAGGCCTAAATAAATTTATATCAAATTTTTGCAAGTTTTGTTTTAGTATTTTAAACATGTAATTACTTACTTCGATTATTTCTTTTTCGATTTCTCCTGAAAACCCAATTAATATTATATCGCAAAATGGTGGATATTTCAACTGTTTTCTTAAGGCAATTTCGGTTTGATAAAATTTATCATAATTTTGTGTTTTAGCATATTCGATTGGAAAACTATTTGGATTATAGGTTTGAATAATCACTTTTCCAGGCAAATTTTCACGTCCCGCACGACCTGCCACTTGTGTTAATATTTGGAAGGTCCTTTCATTGGCTCGGTAATCATCTTGGTTTAAAGAACCATCTGCCGCAATTACGCCAACTAAGGTTACTTTTGGAAAATGATGTCCTTTTACTACCATTTGTGTTCCAATTAGGATATCCATATTTTCTTCTTTAAATTTTCTTAAGATTTCTTCATGTGAATTTTTTTTGGTTATGGTGTCAATATCCATTCTGATGGTAGACATCCCTGGAAATAATTTTTGAATTTCTTGCTCTAATTTTTGCGTTCCTGTTCCAAAATATCTTATTTTGGTACTTTGACACGCAGGGCATATTTTAACAGGTTTTTCCGTATGTCCACAATAATGGCATTTTAATAGATTTTGAGACCTGTGATAGGTAAGGCTGATATTACAATTTGGACATTTTAAGGTATAGCCACAATCTCTACACATAATAAAAGTTGAATAACCTCTTCTGTTTAAAAATAAAATGGTCTGTTTTTTCTCTTTCTTGTTTTTTTCTATTTCTTCGTATAATAATTGACTAATCATCGATTTATTTCCTGTTGCTAATTCATATTTTAAGTCTACAATTTCTACTTGTGGTAGGTTCGAATGATTGGCCCTTTTGGTAAGTTTTAAAAGGGTACATTCTTTGTTTTCTGCTTTGTAAAATGTAGTTAAATCAGGTGTTGCACTACCAAGTAATAAAGGGATATTTTTTTGCTTTGCTATTTGGTAGGCTACTTCTTTGGCTGAATATTTGGGCGATGCTTCTGATTTATAAGAACTGTCATGTTCTTCATCGATGATAATTAACCCCAAATCCGTACATGGTGCAAATATAGCTGACCTTGCTCCAATGACAATTTTGGCTCTACCGGTTTTAATTCTTTCCCATTCGTCATGTCTTTCCCCAATGGATAATTTGCTGTGTAAAACAGCTATTTTTTCTTTTCCAAATCTTCCCATAAATCGATCTAACATTTGGGGTGTTAATGATATTTCCGGAACTAGCACAATAGCGGATTTATTTTTTTGCAAGGTTGCTTCAATGAGTTGTAAGTAGACCTCTGTTTTTCCAGAACCTGTGATGCCATATAATAAAAATTCTTCCCATTTATTTTGGTCAATTGCTTGCTTTACTTTTTCATAAGCTTGCTGTTGTTCTTCATTTAATCTTAGTTTTTGATTATCCTGTACTTTTTTATTGATTAATGGATTTCTGTCAATTTTTTGATTTACGATTTTTAAGATGTCTTTTTTTACTAGGGAATTTACGGTTGCTCTTGAGACTTCCAATAAATTTTCTATTTCTGGTATAGTTATTCCTTCATTTTGTTTTAAAAATTCGATTAGCTTTTTTTGTTTTTCTCCTCTTAACTGACTTAGATCTATTTCTTCATAGGCTTTCTTAAAATATACAAAGTTAATGCTTTTTTCGCTAATTCGTTTTTCTTTGCTTTTGGCTCTTGTTCCTGGTGTTATCATTAATTTGATGCATTCTGATACATTGCAGAAATATTTTCTTGCCATCCATCTTGCAAGTTCGATTTGGTCTTCTGATAAGTTTTCTTCTAGTCCTGCTATTTCTTTTACTTCAAATTCTGAACTTGGTTTTATTTTTATGATATAGCCTTGTTCTAATGTTTTGAAATTACCAAATGGAACAAGTACCCTACTCCCTACATCGACAAGGTCCTCTAAGTTTTTTGGTATTTTGTAATCAAATTTTCTGTTTAGTTTTTTCGCTTTGCTATCGATTATTATTTCTGCTATCATGGTATTCCTTTCTGAACTTTTGGGACATTCTTTTGCATTTATTTTTTTGATTTTCAATAATATCTCTAAAAGTTATTATCTCATTTGTCCTTCTTTTTTTTGTAGTTGTAATATTTTAGCGTATAATTTGTTCAAATATTCAGTGTTATTTTCATTGTTTTTTACTTTTTCTAATAATATTTCCATTCTGTCCCATTGTGAAATGGCTGTTTTTTGTATTTTATAGTCTGTAGATTGTGCATTTACATATATTATTTTTCTTTTTTCGTTTAAATATTTTAGTATTTCGTTAAAATAATTGGATTCTTTTTTTACCCTTTCTTTTGCTACTTTTTCTATATATCCCCTCTCTTGGGGAATTACTATTATTCTATCTCTAAATTCGTTGGCATGATTTCTTGGTGTTTTTATAGCAAGATTGGTAGTGCTAGTATTATTCGGTTCTATTGCTTTCGTTTTTTTCGGCATATTGACTACTGGTTTTTGGGAGTGTTTTTCTTCCTTTTGCCTTTTTCTTTCCTCTTCGTATTTATTTTTTAAATTTGGATCTAAACTCCAATTTAATAACTCATCATAGAAACCAAAGTCAAATATGCTTGCTTTTTTACTTTCCGCTCTTTGCAAAATAGTGTTAATGATTTTATTGTTCTTAGACTCTGGATGATTCTTTCTATATTCTTTGCTTAATTGTTTTACTTGTAATTTATTTTTTGTGTTCTCAAATATAGCTAATAATATCCATATTCTTTCCTCTTCCGAAAGTTGTGTTGTATTTTTTATTGCTTCTATATCTTTTTGATTTATTCTATTATAATAAAGTTTGGTTTTTATTTCATTTACAAACGGTTGGCATGAATTTCTTTTTTGGTTGTCAATTGTTTTCATTTGGGATTGAATTGCTTCATTCTTTATAAATTCTGGTCTATTTCCTTTTTTTCTTGCTTCTTCATATTTTCCTTCTTGAATATCGATTGCTATCATTTGGGATTGAATTGGTGCATAATTTATAAATTCTGGTCTGTTTCCCTTTTTCCTTGCTTCTTCGTATTTTCCTTCTTGGATATCGATTGTTATCATTTGCGATTGAATTGATGCATTATTTATAAATTCTGGTCTGTTTCCTTTTTTTCTTGCTTCTTCATATTTTCCTTCTAGGATATCGATTGCTATCATTTGCGATTGAATTACCCCATCCTTTATAAATTCTGGTCTGCTTCCTTTTTTTCTTGCTTCTTCATATTTTCCTTCTTGGATATCGATTGTTATCATTTGGGATTGGATTGGTGCATAATTTATAAATTCTGGTCTGTTTCCTTTTTTTCTTACTTCTTCATATTTTCCTTCTAGGATATCGATTGCTATCATTTGCGATTGAATTGGTGCATTATTTATAAATTCTGGCCTGTTTCCTTTTTTTCTTGCTTCTTCATATTTTCCTTCTTGAATATCGATTGCTATCATTTGGGATTGAATTGGTGCATGATTTATAAATTCTGGTCTGTTTCCCTTTTTCCTTGCTTCTTCGTATTTTCCTTCTTGGATATCGATTGTTATCATTTGCGATTGAATTGATGCATTATTTATAAATTCTGGTCTGTT
>CALXRH010000072.1 GCA_944390625.1 uncultured Clostridia bacterium | reverse complement strand
GTTCTAATGGTGCAGATGGCCGGAATCGAACCGGCACGGGAGGTTAAGTCCCGCAGGATTTTAAGTCCTGTGCGTCTACCAGTTCCGCCACATCTGCATTTAACTGGTATATTTTCTTGCGACATTTTGTATTATAATATTTATTTACTCATTTGTCAATACTTATTTCAAATTTTTTTATAAATCGTCAAATTCATATCCTCTATGTAAAAACAAAAAACCTAAAGCTTATAGCTACTTTTCTATACGCTCTAGGCCTTAGTTTCATGATTCCAGCAGTAAAGACTGCTTATCCTTTCATACTCTCATTTAACATCCACAATTTTTTCGCATAGTTACGCAAATAATCATCCATAAGTGATGACGTTTCATAATCTGATTGTTTTTCAGCTTCTTGTTTAATTTGCATTACTTTCTGTTGTAAAGTTTGAAAATCTTGTGATACACTACTATAGATTTCTTGCCTTCCTATCTTTTCATTTTTTGCCTCTTGAATTTTGGAATTTTCCATAAAATCTTTCATTGTACCAAAAGGCTCATACCCTTTAGCTAATATATGTTCTGCAATTTCATCTAATTGGTCTCTTATTTCATCATAATATTCTTCTAATTTTTCATGTAATACAAAAAATTCTTTTCCTTGTACATTCCAATGATAATTTTGAAGTTTGATTGCCATTACCTCTAAGTCGCTTAAAAATTCATTTAGATTTTTAATATTTTCTTCAATAATATCCCTCTCTTTCACTTTCATTATGTACAAAAAATAAGGGTTTTATACACGATTATAAAAATATTTTTCTTCCTTACAAAAAAAATGAGTGTTGCATAACACTCATTTTTTATTATGTATTTTCCGTTGCATTATTGGCATTATTGGCATCAAATGGTATAAATTTGCTTACCACACTTTCTTTTAAAGTATCTCCTGATTTGAAAGTAATAAATGAATTATTAATCTTATTATCAACCATTTCTTCTATTTCATCTTTGTTCGAATGTTCTGCTAAAACAAGTTCACTAACTAGTATTTGTTTTGCATTGGTTAACATCTTCTTTTCTCCTGTAGATAGTCCTTTTTCTTTTTGTTTGAAACTTAAGTTTCTAACCACATCGGCAATCTCATATATATCTCCACTTTTTAATTTATCCATATTGTCTCTATATCGTTTATTCCAATTTTTGTTCATTTCTGTTTCATCTTGCTCTAATACTTTAAATACTTGGTCTGCTGAAGTTTTATCAATAATGGATCTTACGCCCACTTGCTCTGCTTTGGCAATTGGCACCATTACTTTTACTTCTCCAGGCATCTTTAGTATGTAATAAGATTGTTTTTCGCCTAAAACATCTTTTTCTTCTATTGAATCAATTGTTCCTGCTCCGTGCATTGGATATACTATTTTGTCTCCTATATTAAACATGATATTATCTCCTTTCTGATTTATGTTAATAAACAATTTTTTCTCTATCTCATCAACAATTCTATTATACTACAAATTGGCAAAAAAGTCAAAACTTTGTAAAAGTTAATATTTTGTTGATATTATGTGAATTTCAGCCATTTTTGGCTTTTATTTCCAAAAATTATTAATTTAATTTTTTTTATTTTTATGTAAAAAAGATAATATCCTATTTTCAATAGACTATTTTATAATTGTTCAACTGATGTAATAATATTGTCAATCAGTAAGATATTCGTAACAATTCCAACTCCTCCTGGGACTGGTGTAACAGCAAATGCTTTTTCTTTTACATCCTCAAAGTCTATATCTCCTACCATTTTTCCTTCTTCAAAATTTATACCAACATCTATCAATATAGCTCCTTGTTTTATCATTTCTTTTTTTAGAAATTTGGCTTTTCCAATTGCCATTATAATAATATCCGCTTGTTTTAATATTTCTTTTATATTTTTTGTTTTTGAATGGCAAATTGTTATTGTTGCATCTCGGTTTAAAAGTTGTGGTATTAATGGTTTTCCAACAACATTGCTTCTGCCTACTACCACAATGTTTTTTCCCCTCAAATCAATCTTATAAAAATCTAAAATTTCGATTACTGCTTTACTGGTACAAGGTATATTGCTATTTTCTTGACCCATAAATAATTTGCCCATACTCAAGTCACTTACACCCTCTATATCTTTTTCCGGAGGAATTTGATTAATCAATTCCGCTATTTTTTTAGGTAATGGTTGTTGAAACATGATTCCTGTAATTTCCTTTTTTTGTTTAATTTGCTTAAAATTTTGTATAAATTCTTCTTGGTTTTGAGCTATTTTAATCATACATTGAATCCCGTATTTTTCACAATTTTTCTCGATTCTTTTTACATAAGTTAAGCTTGCCTCATCCCCTGTTATACCTAATACGGCGACATATGGTGTTTTATTTTTTTGTTGCTTTAAAGTTTTAATTCTTGCTTCAAAATTTTTCTTTATATTTTCTGCTACTCTTTTTCCTTCTAATAATAATTCCATTTTTGTAAATTTCACCTTTCTTTCATAACTGATACAAAAGCAATTATATTTACTATTGACGGTTTTTCATTTTTTCTCTTAACCTTTTTGCTTCCTCATAAATTTTACTGTAATTTTTTTTCATTTCTATTTTGAATTTTTCATCTTGAATGGCTTTCAAATTAATCTCTATATTTACGATGCTTGCTTCAACAGATGCAAAAGCGTAGATTCCACTAATTTCAAAATCGCTTGCAAGCATTCTATTGCCAACTTTTGTGATTCTCTCTACTAACTTTAATGTCTCTACTCCTTTTTCTGTTACTTGAATACAAAACTTAACCGCTTCTTTATTAGCTTTTTCATATCTTTCTGGGTCTTCTTTTCTTTTTTTATAACCTGCCAAAATTTTTTCTAGTACATCTTTGTCTTGGTCAATAATATCAAGTGCCTCATTTCTTAACATTTCTGCATTTTCCTTTATGGCTAAAACTTCCTGTTGTACCGCTTCATATTTCTTTTTTCCAATGGTTAAATTGCAAATATAATTAATCAAAGAATTGGTAATGGAAAGCATCATTCCCACTACACTTCCTCCTGCAAATTCTATTTCTTTATCTTCTAAATCATCTAATATCGGCTTTATTTTCTCTTTATGTGTCATAATTATTTTTCCTTTCGCTAAAGACTATTTTGTTTTAAATTTTATACTTCCATTTCGAAAACGGTATTTTTTGGCTGCGTCCCCCAAAATACCAATTTTATTTTTTTCTTCGTATAATCCAATCTTTTTCACATGGTATTGGTAACACCATTTTGACTTTCTGACCCTGTTTTCCAGGATTTACAGTATCAATTTCTTCATCTGTCTCTATATCCCATAAATTTTCTATTTTAAATTGAATTGGCTCTAATTTTCCAGGAACCAAGAGTTCTAGTATATCTCCTACTGATAATTTATTTCTTATCTCAACAATCGATTTGGAGTCTTTTGTTTCTATTACTTTTCCGCCAAATTCATAATCTGTATTATATTGTTTTCCTTCATATTCTTGAATATCTTTATTTTCTCGACTATTAAAGTAAAATGTTGTAAGTCCTCTTGTTTTTATTTTTTCGATTTCTTCTCTATATTTTTGACTATTGTATTGTTTTGGGTTTTGATAATAATCATCAATAGCTGCTCGGTAGACACTTACGATACTGGCTATATAGTATTCTGTTTTTAATCTTCCTTCTATTTTTAAACTATCCACTCCCATTTCTATAATTTCTGGAAGTTCGTCGATTAAACATAAATCTTTTGAGGAAAGAATGCTGGTTCCATGCTCGTCCATTTCCACTGGCATGAAATTTCCTGGATTGTTTTTTTCTTCTAAATAAATGTTGTATGACCATCTACAACTTTGGGCACAACTTCCATAATTGGCACTCCTTCCAGCTAGGAAATCACTTAAAAAACATCTTCCCGAATAAGCAAAGCAAATGGCTCCATGGATAAATATTTCGATTTCCATATCCTCTGGTTTGTTTTCCATTATATATTTTAACTGATTTTTATTTAATTCTCTTGCTAGAATCATTCTTTTACAACCTTGGTTATACCAAAACTTGCAAGCTTCTAAACTTACTAAATTACTTTGTGTACTAACATTAACTGGGACATGAGGTGCATATTGTAATATGGTAGAAATGACCCCTGGGTCTGATGCAATAATTCCATCTGGTCTTACCTCTTCTAGCTTTTTACACATAGAACGAATTTCTTCATAATCGGTATCCCATGCGTATATATTCATAGCTACATATACTTTTTTTCCTAAAGAGTGTGCATAAGTTATGGTTTTTATCAAATCTTCATCATCAATTGCTGCTCTAGACCTTAAGGATAAACTAGAGGTCCCACAATATACGGCATCTGCTCCATATAAAAATGCAATTTTGGCTTTTTCAAAGGAACCTGCTG
Organism: uncultured Clostridia bacterium; assembly: GCA_944390625.1. Lineage (GTDB taxonomy): Bacteria > Bacillota > Clostridia > TANB77 > CAG-508 > CAG-269. Next base: position 6,182 of record CALXRH010000072.1, on the reverse strand, counting down.
GTGCTAATAGTTCTACTTTTTTCTCCATATTCATTTCTTTCCTTTCTCTATTTGCTTTTGAGCCATTTTTAAGTATGAACGCTCTTATTTTCTTTCTTAAATAGTATACTATCAATGTTTTAAAATTTCAAGCAATAATTGGACTTTTTTACACTTTATGGTATAATAAGTTTAGTAAAAAATCAGGAGGTGTAGTAAAAATGAATACAAATCAATCAGATAAACAATTTGACAGACTAACCATTATACAAAAAGAACTTGCCGAACGTATTATTCCAGATTGTATTAATACTTATTTAAACTATACTCTTACCTCTTTGCAAGGATTGCTTACTACTTTTAATGCTTCCACCTTTATGCATTTCAGAAGCTCTATTGAAAATAATATTACTATTATTTATCGTATCAAATCCAATAAAAGTGTTATTAACAATATTAGTAAAGAAATCTTAAAGCAAAGTATGCAACTAATTAAAGAAAATCCAAAAGCTTTTATTTATGATGAAATTATGACAGGAGAAGAAAAACAAAGAAAAAAAGAAGAACTTGCCCTTTTAACCAAAAGAGTTACAGAAAATGTCTATAAAGATTATTTTGGTGCTACTTTGATTTTTAATACTAAAAATGATGTCGACCCCTTTTGTCAAAGTCTTATAAAAAAACATCAAAATAGTTCTTCTCCCAAAACCAAAAAAGAAGAATTAGAAGCAGAAGTTATTGCATTATATTATCAATCCAATACGGTTTCAAAATACTTAGATAGTGAAAGAGAAACAATGCCTAAAAAGTCTTTTTTAAATTCATTTTTGAAATCGAATTTAATTGATATTTCTAATACTTTTGTAGATACTGATGCCAATCCTCATGCTCCAAGAAAACTTAAACCTCTAAATATTTCTAATATAAATACACTAGAAGATTATTATACTGAACTGATTAGTTTATTAACTTTATTAACCAATATCAGTATGCCTTGTAATGAAGCTGAACCCAATGCACCTATCCCTAAATATTGTATTTGTGAATTAGATAAACCTGTTCTACAAATATTTCAAGAAGCATTGGCTAAAACAGATCATCCGGATAATAAAGATGAAGTGATTAAAAATTTTAATGATTTATGTGATAAATATTATTTTAATTGGAGTCATAAAGAAGAATACAAAAAGAAACCATTTGATGTTCAACTAGAGGAAGCCTTAAATCAAATGAAATCTGCCAAATCTGGTTCCGATTATAAGAAAAAACTTTTAGAACAAGATAAGCATATCTATACAGAAAAACTGATTCATTTACGAGATAACTTAAAAAAATTAAACAAAAATAGATTATTAGCTGCTATCTTAAAATTAAAACTACCAGAATTAATTTACAAAAATAATGAATATCCTAGTTTGAATTTGAATGTTAAATTTGAAAAAGAGCGAGCAGAAGCAAATGGTTTTTATACCCTTTCTTATATCATTGATTTAAATGGTATCAAATTTGAATTTCATGCACAACCAGAATTTAGTTATAAATATTCCATAAATGGAAATTGTGCACATAATAGTACTTTAAAAGGAAAATCTTTTGATATATTCTCTTTATTTAAGCTAAAATCTGACAATCATTTGCTTCAAGAAAAAAACACGGAACTTTTAAAAATGTATTGTACTTTTTTAGCATGTATTGATCAGGTTTCTTACATGGATTATACCAAAGATTACTCTTTGCAAAAAGAATTCCAAGAATATATTGCTTATGCTATATCGAAAATACAATTAAAAGACCAAATCGAATATACCGATGGTAAAACAGTTCCTTTTGCTTCCTATATCTCTTCTCTTATTGAATATAATGGAGCCCAATTTGGAACCATTTCACCAGCTCATCGCATTATGCCAAATCAATCCATTGCAACACCTCAAAATGCACTATCTTCTTTAGAAGATATTTTAAAATCTCGTGTTGGATTTTCAGTTTTGGCCAATTTAGTACGAACAAAATATAAAAGGGAAATGACAGATCGAGGTGAATGGATTGGCTCACATTTAAAAACTAGAGAATATGCTTTAGATCTAATATCTGAAGATTTTACTATGGATATTAATGCAACCAATCGAGATATGAAACCATTATCTGATGAAAGAAAAACTTTTTATCCGCAAGGACAGCATCCTAATGCAGAGCGTTAAAACGAAAAAAGAATGCTAAGTCGAATACCTTTTTTGGTATTGCTAGCATTCTTTTTGATCGTTACCTCTTGATTTTGGTTATGGCTAAGCCATCTCCTACCTCTAAAATTTCTGTTTCTAAATTTGGATTATTGGTAGTTTCTGCTATATATTCTCTTAAATTTCTTACTGCAGTACGTTGCTTATGTTTATTATAATCTCCCAATACATAGCCTTTATATAAAATATTATCGGCAAATATGATTCCTTTTTGTGATAACATTCTAAGTGATTCTTTTAAAAAGAATGGATATTTTCCTTTCGCTGCATCAATAAATATCATATCATATTTTTGGTCTAAAGTTGGCAAAATTTCTACTGCATCTCCAACATAAAGGTTAATTTTATTTTCAAGCCCCATAGTTTTGATATTTTCTTTTGCTTCTTTTGCTCTCTGTTCATCTCTTTCTATGGTATCAATAAAGCCTTGTTCCTTTAAAAATTTAGAAAAACATATAGCCGAATAGCCAACTGCTGTTCCTATTTCTAAAATTTTAGAGGGATTATTTTGTTTCATTCTTTTTTCAATTTCTTGTAAAGTATCATCCATGATGATTGGAATATGCTCTTTTAATGCTTTTTCTTTTATTTTTTTTAATTGATCTTCCATCTTGTTTTTGCTTCTCTTTCTCTTTTTATTTACTATTTCTTGCTGATCTTTCTCTTTCTTTATTATTTAAAATCTTTTTTCTTAAACGGATTGATTTAGGTGTTACCTCTACTAGTTCATCATCTTGAATAAATTCAATGGCTTTTTCTAAGCTCATTTGGATTGGTGGCACTAAATGAAGGGCATCGTCTGCTCCAGAAGATCTTGTATTGGTTAAATGTTTTTCTTTACATACATTTACAGCTAAATCTTCTGCTCTAGCATTTAAGCCTACAATCATTCCTTCATATACATCGACTCCTGGACCAATAAATAAATCTCCTTTTTCTTGCGCATTAAATAATCCATAAGTAATTGATTTTCCAGTTTCAAATGCTACGATGGTTCCTCTAACTCTTGAAACTACTTCTCCCTTGAATGGCTCATATCCTTTAAACATACTTGCCATGGTCCCTTCTCCTTTTGTGTCTGTTAGGAATTCCGTTCGATAGCCAATCAATCCTCTGGATGGAATGTCAAATTCTATTTTGGTATGTCCATTGTTTAGTGGTTCCATATTGGTCATTTCGCCTTTTCTTCTTCCTAGTTTTTCAATGACTGTTCCTACAGCATCATCTGGCACATTGACAACTAAGTTTTCAATTGGTTCACATTTTACGCCATTTATTTCTTTAATAATAACTTTTGGACGAGAAACTAAAAGTTCAAATCCTTCTCTTCTCATGGTTTCAATCAATACCGATAAATGTAATTCTCCTCTTCCAGATACCTCAAAAGAATCTGGGGTTTCTCCTTCTTTTACTCTTAAAGATACGTTTCTTTCTAATTCTTTGAATAATCGGTCTCTAATATGTCTGGAGGTAACAAATTCTCCTTCTCTTCCTGCAAATGGTCCATTGTTGACACTAAATGTCATAGTAACAGTTGGTTCGTCTATATTGACAAATGGTATTTTTTCTACATTGGCTGGGTCACATACAGTTTCTCCGATACTAATATCAGAAACTCCTGCAAATTCTATAATGTCTCCTGCTGTAACTTCCTCTACTTCTACTTTTTTTAGCCCTACATGGGTATATAGTTTAGCAATTTTTCCTTGATAAATCGTATCATCTGATTTTACGATGGATACATTCATACCTGATTTAAATTTTCCACGCTCTACTCTTCCTACTCCAATTCTACCTACATAATCATCATAATCGATGTTTGATACTAACATTTGAGCTGTTCCTTCTTCATCACAATTTGGAGCATCAATGGAATGAATAATCGTTTCAAATAAAGGTGTCATATCACTGTCTTCATCTGCTAAATTTAACTTTGATGTTCCGTTTTTAGCAGAAGCATAAACTACAGGAAATTCTAATTGTTCATCTGATGCATCTAATTCGATAAATAATTCAATTACTTCATCTACCACTTTTTCCGGATTGCATCCAGGTCTGTCTATTTTGTTAATCACAACGATTGGTTTTAAATTTAAAGCTAATGCTTTTTTTAAAACTTCTCTTGTTTGTGGCATAGCTCCTTCAAAAGCATCCACTAATAAAAGTACACCATCTACTGTTTTTAGTACTCTCTCTACTTCTCCACCAAAATCTGCGTGTCCTGGTGTGTCAACAATATTGATTTTAATATCTTTATACATAACTGATGTATTTTTAGAAAGAATGGTAATTCCTCTTTCTTTCTCTAAGTCATTGGAATCCATTATCCTTTCTTGGACTTGTTCATTGTCTCTAAAAATGTGACTTTGTTTTAATAAGCTATCTACAAGTGTTGTTTTTCCATGGTCAACGTGTGCGATAATTGCTATGTTTCTTATTTTTTGGTTGTTCATTTTTTTCTTCTCCTTTTTAGTTTGTATATCCTTTTTATCATCTTTTTAACTTTTTTATTATACTACGTTTATATAATTTTGTCAATTTGATTTACATAACATTTTTCATTGGGGACAGACCCTTTTGCAAAAGGGTCTGTCCCCAATGAAAAAAAGTGAACTAAATAGAGTTCACTTTATTAATTCTATTATTTTTTTCATGATTATATCGGTTACTTCTTGATGTATTTCTTTTTCTTTTTTATTTTTTTTGTATATCTCTAAATCTAACGGCTTTCCATAGGTAATGACCGTTTTTTGAAATAATTTTTCTCCCCCTTTGATTCCTACTGGTATTACAGTGGCATCTGAATTTAGAGCAAAATAGGCTACACCTGTTTTGGGTTTGATTCCTTTTTTAATACCATTTCTGGTTCCTTCTGGGAATATTGCTAAGCATTTTCCTGCTTTTAATGTTTTTAGTGATTCTTTCATAGGTCCTAAATCTTTGTCATTTCTTTTTACTAAAATGACATCAAATGCTTTTCCTAAAAAGGCTAAAAATGGATTTTTGGTTAACTCTTCTTTTGCAATAAATCTGGTATCATCTCTTTTACAGGTTACTTCTAAAAGTGGTGGATCTAAAAATGTTTTATGGTTGGCACAAAATATCACAGGTCCTGTTTTAGGTATATTTTCTGTTCCTATAATTTTTGCTTGATAGACGATTTTACAATATACAAATATTACAGATTTACAAACAACTCTAACTATTTTATAGAAAAATTTTTTCAATTTTATCACCTCTTTTACTATTGTTTCTTTTTTTCTTGAATTATTTGTATAATTTTACTTACTACTTCTTCTACTGTCATATTGCTTGAATCAATGTAAATGGCATCTTCTGCCTGTTTTAGAGGTGCAACTTCTCTGTGTGAATCTATGTAGTCTCTATTTTTTACACTTTCTAGGATTTGCTCATAGGTTTCGTCCATCATTCCTTTTTGTCTATTTTGATTTAATCTCCTTCTTGCTCTCTCTTCTGGTGTTGCATCTAAATAAATTTTTACATCTGCATTAGGAAAAACGACTGTTCCGATATCTCTTCCTTCCATAATAATATCTTGCCTTTCAGACATTTTTCGCTGCTCTTGTGTTAATTTTTCTCTAACCATTGGTATTTTGGATACAGGAGATACCATTTTATTCACTTTTTCTGTTCGGATTTCTGATGATACATCTTCATTATTTAAATATACATTTTGTTTACCTTGTTCTACTTTTAATTCTATTTTTATCTTTTCTAAAGATTCTTTTACTTTTTCCATATCTTCAATATTAATCTGATTTCTTAACATATAAAGTGTTACACATCGGTACATCGCTCCTGTATCAATATATACTAAATTTTCTTTTTGGCCTACTAATTCCGTTACAGTTCCTTTTCCACTTCCTGCCGGGCCATCCACTGCCACGATAAATCCCATGTTTTTCCATCTTCTTTCTTTTTGTTTTTTGGTATTGTATCATAAAG
>CALXRH010000071.1 GCA_944390625.1 uncultured Clostridia bacterium | reverse complement strand
ACACTTACTTTGCATACATTATTGTCTTCAGCTCCGCTTCCATCAATACCAACATAAACGATTCCACAATCAATCCAGTTTGGATGAGAAGAATCTGCCCCATAGCCATCTTGTTGAACAGGGTCATAACCAACTGGTGTTTTATACTCATAAATATGATATCTTCCTCTTTTTATTCTTGGAATAGTTAAACTTCTTGTTACTGTAATAGCAGATGGACTACTACTATATTCTCCAGATTTAGTAAGCCATGTTCCATCATCATATTGGATATAAAATCCAGCTGTTAGTTGTTCAGATGTCATATCTGGATCTATTTTTTCTACTGTTAAAGCATATGGTCTAGTATTCTTTATGGTTGTTGTACTCCATTGAACGGTTCCATTTCCTTGTGCTGATATAGTTCCCATAATACTCGTATCTGTTTTGTAATACAAGTTATTCGATACAACTTCTCTTACTGTAAATTCATCTCCATCATCATAAATGACTATATTTTCAATATGGATTAAACCACTCGCATTTGTGTATAAAATCGTAGGTGTATCTGTTAGCGAACCGTCGGCTGCTACATATTTTCTATAACGATTATGGTATATGGTAAATCCTATGCCCTCTATACCTTGTCCTGTATCGGTATCTACTTTTTTAACTTCTAAGTTGGTATATTTTTTATTATACATGGTTATGGAAACCTCTTTATTGCTATTGTTAACTGTTACGCTTCCACAGTCTATCCATTTATTGACAGGGTCATAGCCATCTTGTAATTCCAGTTTAAATCCTGATGCAACCCCAACTTCATAAATATGATAGGTTCCTCTTTTTACATATATTGTTTTACTTCCATCACTTGTCGTCTGAATATCAGACCTTGATGTACTGTAATCCCCATCTGCGGTCAGCCAAGTTCCATCTTCATATTGTACATGGAATGTTGCAATTGCTGGTGCGCCACTTTCTTTATTCCTTTTTATTAAAGTTAAAGAATAGGCTTTTTCATTGTAAATCGTTCCGCCACTACTATAAGCACCATTTCCAGATGAACTGTTTACTGTAGATACTTTACCATTGTAGTTATTTGCAGCTGTTATTTCAAAGGTATACCCACCAGATGGAACATAATAGTAAAGATTATCAGTTCGAAGTTCTTTTACGATAAATTTCGTTCCTTCATATGGTATTAAAATATCTTTAATTAGTATGGTTCCATCTGAACCTGTTTTTAATTCCACCGCACTTCTTTGTCTACTACCATTTGCTGCTATATATTCTCCTGTCTTAGAGTCTTGTATCGTAAAATATACATCACTTATACCTGTTTTTTTACTACTATCTTTCTTGACAATTTTAAGATCGGTATATTTGACATTTTGTAGTGTGACCGTAGTTTCAGAACCAGCAGTTAACCTTCCTGTCGTTTCTTTATATTTTGTTCTGCTTGCTCCTTCTGATTGTGGTGGTGATGTTTGTTTGGCTAAACTATAATTAATAGGAGCTCCTACTTCTGTGACTTCATATCTTCCTTCTGGAAGACCAGTTATGGTCAATCCATTTTTAGAACTTACTGTCACACGATAAGCAGAAGAGTGTTCCCCTCCATTTGCATCATAATATTTATTGTTTGAAGTATTTCTTACTGTTACTTGAAAAGAATTTAAATAATAGTTGCTACCAGATAGTGACCATCCATCTTTTTTCATAATTTTTAAGGTAGCACCTAATTCAAAACTATAAGATACATAGGTAGAACCACTGCTGCTTCTACCTTTATAGGCCATACAGTTTTGTAAGCCAGAACCTGTTAAAAAGATTAATCTAGCACTATAATAGGTATAAGTTTGTGTAAATCTTATTGTAGCACTTTCGCCATTTCCTAAATCTGCTTTACGTATCCATAAATAGAAGTTACTTCCATTTGGTACACCATAAGTTGATACAAGTTTTTTACTATTAAATGCTGATTGACCTGTTCCGGTAGAATAATAAACACTTCTATTAGAGCCATTAACTCTAACACCATCTACACCATTGCTTCCATAGCTTAATCGAAATGGACCAACACATACATAGTTATCAATTGTATTTTGTACACTTGGTGAAGTGTTTCCCACTTTTTTTAAATCTCCAGATGATGACCCTGCTGAACTAGCCCTTTCCCTACATCTTGCAATCCATGTAGCATAGGCACCTGTAGATTCTTGTTGGTTGGTTCTATTAGAGGATGAATACTGATTCCACATATAACCAATTCCCAACTGAGGTTCTGGACATCCTGTTGTAGTGCCTGTACTTACGTCTACAATTCCAATGGTTAATGCTCTTTCTGCTAAACTGGATGAATTGGTACTAATATTATAAATATTTCTAACCGTATAAGTGCTTCCACTTGTACCTGCTGCTCCGGTCCCAACATGCCCATCCTGCATAGTTAGGAGAACTCCAAGCAGGTACACTTTCACCGACTCTAGCACTATAAAATCCACTATTAAACCAATCGGTAAATGATGAATATCCAAAACAGTAAGATGCTCCTATATCGAGACACAAATAACACATATATAGAATTATCATAAGCAATGTCATTTGTAGCATTAATCTTACTTTTCTCATTTTCTTAACTTCTCCTTTATCTTTATTTTAATAAAACCTTTTTGGTTATGATGAATACTACACCAAATTCTATGATAATGATTACCAAGGTTAGGCTTAAAAATTTAAATACCACACCTGTTTTAACACTAATCATTAAGTTTGCTGAATTTTTATCATTTCCTGCGTCTAAATCATTGATTCCTCTCTCATTATATGAATTTTGTATATAAGCTGTATTATTTACTAAGCCAGTATTGGATTCTGTCATTGTCTTGGTAAGTATTAGTTTTACTTCACTTGATTCATTTACATCTAATTTTTTGTTTTCTAAACTCATATTGTATAATTTGCCGTTATTTAAAAACCAATTTGAATTCATATTGGATTTAAATTCCAAACTAGATGGTGCCTCATCTATTATTTCTCCTATATAGCCTGCTATTTCTCCTATATTGGTTATTTTTATTGTATATTCCACTACAACTAAGGAACCTTTTAAATATTTAGAGGCTATCTCTGTTTTAGCAAGTGAAGTGTTGTTATATTCTGTTGTTTCAGTTCCTTCTTCATTGGATACTGTTACTTTACTAATATATTTTTCAACTTTTAAGTCAAATTTTGCTCGATAAATTAATCCTATATCTATATTGCTCCTATCAGATTGTAAATTTATTTCGTCAGTCGCTCCTACTGTTTTATCCACACCATCTATAGTAACATTTTTGCTTATAGCATCTGAATTGACCGTTTCATCGATTCCTTTGGCTTGATAAGTTGTTACATAGTACTCTGTCTCATTATATAAAAATAATAAAATATATTTTTCTTCTGGTAATGTCAATGAATATTTTCCTTCTGAATCTGTTTTGGTTGTTTGTGTCATCAATTGCCCTGTTGCTGCATTCATTGCCATAATGGATACATTTTCTAATACCGTTTCAGATGAACTTCTTTTTCCATCTGCATCACTATCTATCCATGCTATTCCTGATATGGTATAATTTTTTATGTCTTGATTGGTGTCATCCTGATTTCCATTATCATCTTGTCCATTACCTGTATTTTGGTCATCGTCATTTCCATTGTCTTCATTTCCGTCATCATTATCATCATCATTTCCATCATCATTTCCATCATCATTTCCATCATCATTATCATTGTCATCATCATTATCATCATTTCCATCATCGTCTTGACCTTCTTCTGGTATCTCCCATTTTTCATTGTCATCGATGTCTGGTTCTGTTGCTTCTGGATCATCTGTTTCCTCTTCATCTGCTATTTCACTCTTATTGGTAGTAAATAAAACATTTTTGGAATACGTAGAACCTGTATCGGTATCTTGTACAGACAATTCATATTCTAATGTATCCTCTAATACATAGGTCAAATCTACCGTTCCTGTAAAAATAATCTTTTCTTCTGTATTGGCTTCTAAAACATCTTTATAGACAAATATACCATCACTTATATAATCTGTTAAATCTATGGTCTCTTCATTTTTCTTTTTTGCAACACTTATATTATCTAGCCCTTCTAATAGTGATTTTGTTATCTCAATATTGGCATCTCTTGTATCATTATTTGAAATTGTATATTCCATAGAAATCGTAGTGCCATGTTTTACGATTGTATCAGCATCAATTTCTGTTTCATCCATAAAACTTTTTTCTTCTAATGAAATATTTTTGGTTCTTCCTGTTATCTTTCTTGTAAGCTCATTGGAAACATATTGTTCACTCTCTGTCTGCTCAATGAATGCCCTAACATTTACCTCTTCTTCCATACTATAGAATACAGGAATATCAGCAAACATACTTATCTCCATCGTTTCATTTGCTTCTATATCAGATATTTTTAATGTAATGATGGTTTCCCCATTATCATTTACTTCCACATTTTCAATACTAGCTCTTGATACCATCTCTCCTGTTTCTTCATCAAGGTAATCGGTATTTAGATAAATGCTATCCTCACTATATTTTAATTTGGAAGAATAGATAATTTTTATGGTTACCTCAGATTTTGGCGTATCATTTTTGTTGATTAAATTAATATTTAATTTTAGAATATCTCCATCATATAAATCCGCATCTTGTCTTCTTCCTTCTGTAATCGCTAATGACCACTCGGCATCTTTTATGATAGCTTCTTGTGTTTTTAATTCTTCTTGAACGGATGGATCTTCTCCACTGATATGAATTGTTCCATAGGTTGTTATTTCATCATTATCTTCTAAATCATTTGCATATGCTTCATAAGTTAAGGTTATGCTTTCCCCTCTTGGTATATTTTCTATGGTATCAAATTCTATATCACTATCCTGTGTTTGTTTATAATGCTTTTCTATTTGATTTTCTTGGGTTCCTGGGTTTAATGCTTCTATGTCAACCATTTTCCAAACCTTACCATTAACTTGACTTGCTGTTACTTTTACATGGCTTAAGTCTTCATCAGTTTCATTTGTTAAAGTTATATAATATTTAATGGTTTGTCCTTCATAGATACTTTCGCCATCTTTTAATTCTTTATTTCCTGTTATAGCTATTATATTGGCTTTTAATCCATTTGCTAAGTCTTGGGTTATTCCTTCTGCATTTGTTTTTAATGCCATAACCGATGTTTCTGTTTTTAAAATGATATGGTTAACTTTTTGAAGCTGCATATCTTGGCATTGGTAAGTTACTTTTGTTGTAAACTCTCCTTGCTCATTATAATTTAGATTGTGTGGTATATTAATTTTTAAAGCTATTTTTACCACTTGTTTTGCATTTATGGTGTTCATCACAATTTTGTATGCTACTGCATTTGTTTTATCTTCTGTCCATGTACTATCTTCAGCTTGTGCATTAGGATCTGTTGAATAGTAAATCATAGCATCTGCATTGACTGTTATGTCACTTAATGATGTTGCATAAGTATTGTTTTCATTTGTATTAGCTGGGATTTTTCCTAGGATAACTACATTTTGAATTGCTACGTCATAATTATTGACTAGGGCACTTCCCATGACAATATGATCTCTATTTGAGTTTCTGTCTAATATTCCGGTTTGCGTAGTTTCTTCATAAGTTACTAGTTCCTCATTGGCATCATTAAAATTGATTACCTTATTGTATAACATTAAACCATTCGTAGATTCTATGGACAGATTGGCATTGGTATGAAGTAATTCTATTGCCTCTTCATTCATAACATATAATTCGATTGGTTTTGTTTGTGTTGGTGTAAGAATTCCTATATCTACTGTTGTATAAATATATATTTCTGCGTTTTCTGCTTGATTGTAGTTTTCTTGTTCTCCTGAAGTTGTAATCATAATTTGATATTGGCCATCCTCTTTTTGTGTTAATTCATAATTTTCAATGTTTAATCCATTTCCATATACCATACTGACTTGATGCAATTCTACATTGGTCAATTCACTTGGTAAAGTGATTATAAATTGTGGGCTTTTATATAATTTTTTGCTTTCATCTTTTGTATCTAAATTAATTTTTAAGTTTAAATTTTGTACTCCTTTCCAAGTTAATATTTTTTCTGTTTCCACTTCAAGGTTTGCTACTGCTTGTGTTTCTTGTAAGTTAATCGATTTAACAACTTCCTTCTCATTTACGATTACTTTTTCTTTTATTCCTGTTAAACTGGCTACAACATCTTCTGCATACCCTGTATCTAATATTGCTTTTGTGTTTTCTATATTGAATGTTCCTATCTCAATTGGTTTACTTGTTGTCATTTCTATTTTCTTTGTTGGCGTTGCATAACGGATTACTATTTTTCCATTTTCATCGGCTTCGGAATCTTTATTAATATTTCCTATGGTGGTTCCTGCTCCATCTGTTATGCTTATGGAGCCTTCTTCACCAAATATTTTTAAAAATTCTTGTTTGTCGATTTTCGTTTCTTTGTATACGATGTTGGCCGCTCCTTCTTGTTCTCCTGCTATATAAGTTGTTTCTTCTCCCTTTATGGTTATATTGTTTATGACATTTAAGTAATCGATATTGATTTTATGGATTACTGTATAATCCCTTTCTTCTCCTGTATATAGCTTTCCTTTATAAATACTTTCTTCTGTATTTTCTATGGTGTTTGTTATAATTCCGTCAATTTCTTTTTCAATTAGAAGATTTTGATTGGCAGTTAATTCTTTTGCGTCATAGGTTTGAATTTTACTATTTACTTGTATTTCTTGACCAGTAATACTTTCTTCTTTATTTAATACATAGGTTACGATCAATGTGTCTTGTACATTTTTATTCCAACTTATGTTGTTTCCATCTTCATTGGATAATTGGATAATTAATTTTTTGTTTAATTCATCATAGGTATAATTCTCTTCTCCGAAGTTTAAATTACGATTGGTTGCTTTGGTACTTCTTGTATGTACTTTTATGTCTTTTACATTGTCTGGCACATTTAAAGTTACTTCTGTATTTTTGATTGGATAATTATTTTTTGTTATTTTGCTGTTTACTAATATTTGTACAATTCTTTTTTCTTCTCCATTTTCTTCATAGATAGAATTGGTAAGTACACTTGCCTCTAGCTCTGCATTTGTTTCTTCGCTTGATTTCCAAGCTATTTGTACTTCTGCCGTTCCTTCTATTTCAAGATATCCATCTTTTTCTACATTTTTGCTATTGACATATTGTCCACTTAGGTTTACTTCTGTTTTTGTGTCTAAAGTTGCTTCTTGAATGGTATCTTCTTTTTTGGCTTCTATTCCTAGTTTTATGGTAGCTGTACTTCCTGCATTGATTTGATTTAATTTTACCTCATTTCCAGAAATTTCTGCTATTTGTGAACTTAAGTTTTCTGGTTTTATATTGAAATTATTATTGTTTAAGGTAATTGTACCATTAAAATATCCTTCATTTTTTACAGATACATCTACATATAAATATGCTTCTTGATCGATATTTTCTTCTAATCTTTCTATTTTTTCTCCATTAAAATCTAGAAAGTAAGCATTAAATTCAACATTTGTATTATTGGTTTTTACCACATCTATTGCATAGGAGACAAATGTTTCTCCTAGCAAAATAAAATAATATAACGTCATGGTAAGTATCACTTCTAGAGCAATCACTGCATTTAATTTTTTTCTTGTTTTTAACATTTTTAAATCTCCTTTCGTGTCTTATAATTTATGAATAAATTACATTTTTTTTATTTTTTGCAATAGATGTCTTTTCTTGATGTTTTTTGCTTGTTTTTTACTTCCATTACCTCTTCTTCCTCCTATATTTTCTTCTACTTATATATTTTTTCATCTTTTTGATTATTTTTCAATACCTGTTTCGTTCTCCTTTTTTTATGTTACAAAAAACTTTTAAAATGGCTTTACGGAAGGAATATTCCTTTCCTTTCATTTACTTTTTATTAAATTATTATTACATTTTCATGACAAAATTGATAAAAGATTTAAAAAAACCGATATTCCTTACGGAATACCGGTTTTTATTCATTTTTATAATTTTGCTTTATTTCAATACTTTTTTCTTTAATAGTACAAATCCTGCTGCCATAACAACTAATGCTATTGCTCCTGCTATCCAATAAGTATTGCTTCTATCCTCACCTGTTGTTGGGGTAATTGTTAATGTTGTTGAATCTGTTACACTATCTCCCCATTGGAAATTACTGTTTAGTGTTGTCATTTTGTCAAGTGATATTGATGTAATTCTTGCTCTATTTGTGTATAAAGTATCTTCATCTTCTGCGGATAGTAATGATGTTGCTGTGTAATGAATCGATGTTTTTGCTTGACTTTCTATTTCAGTCCAACCTCTTAAGATTAAATAATCATTTGTTGAAGTTGTTTCATCTGGATTGGTTGTTTCAGAAGATGTTAATGGTGCTGGTTTTTCTATTGTTACAGTACTTTCTTCTGTACTTCCATCTTCATGTGTGATGGTTTCTGTTACCTCTCCTGCTAAAGAGTCATAATTATATTTAATGTCTAATTCATCGATTACTTCATTTACTTTTATTTTCTTTAATCTCGCAGTACCTGTCATTTCACCATATTTGTAATAATAGCCAAATTCGTCACTTTCAGGTTCTTCGATATAGTCTTTTACAGAATTGTTCGTAATTACTAATTCATAAGTTGTTTCTAATTCTGAACCATAGATTAAGCTTGGATCAATTTCTATTTTAGCATATTTACTTCCTCCTGTTATGTTGTCTAAAGCTGTTACGTAGGCTGCTGTTCTATCTGTTGGGTTAGCCGATACTAAGGTAGAACCTGTTTGTGAAGTGTATGATAGATTGGTTATTTTCTTATCAATGTTTAAGATGGTATCTGCTGCTTTTATCATACCAAAGTTAAATTCATCATAATTTGCCAAATGGTAATTTCCGTTATCTGTAAAGTCACTGATGTCATTTTCTATTGAAATACCGACCATTGGTGTATAACTATTGATATTGGTTGGATAGTTTGTTACAACATTTCCTGCTTCATCATATACTTTTCCATCTTCTTTATAAACATAGTTTTCAATGACTAATCTTTGATTGGTGTCATCTACTGCTGTTGAATAATTTTTGTCTAGATATTTATACCATTCTACCAATTTTTTAGCATTTTCATTGGATGGGTCTGCTAATAAGGTTTGTCTTGCACTTTCTAGTGCTTCCTCCGATGCTTCCATTGCATTTTTAATGATACTTCCATTATCTGCTGTATTGATGATGGTTGACCTATAGTCATTAGATTGAATTGCATCTCCTGCTGGCATCATTTTTTGGGTACCATCACCATAAGTAAATCGAATATAATAATATCCTGGAACAACACCTTCGAAGGTAAAGGTTCCTCCTACCTCTGTTGTGGTTCTAGCATCTGGCAAGCTTCCGTCTTGGTTGTATACAATTTGTCCATTTTCTTGTTTGTATAATTTTGTTACTGTTGTTCTATCTGCATTTAATAACTCTACAGTTACTTGCTGAGCTCGATTTGCCTCATTATCATCTAAGATACCATTTCCTAGGTTTGTATTATTTGATACACTTTCTTCTGTTCTGATATCTTCAAATACTGTTCCTGCTACACGTCTTGGGTCTCCAAGTGATAATTTTAAGTATAAATCAGAGGACGAGTAAGATTTACTAATTGTTTTGTGTACATAGTATTTCTTTCCAGAACTATTTGCTGTAGGATAAGATCCCGCACCCTTACTTCCATCAAATGCTCTTACACTTTCGTCATGTACCCAAGCATTATCGGTTCTTAAGTATTCATGATATCCTGTTACTGTTGCGACTGTTGGGGCACTTTCGATATCTTCGTAAGTTAATCCACCTGTTAGTATTTTTTCTAAAGCTTCTTCTTTTATTTTAAATTGGATATAAGATGTTTTGGTTTCTTGTTTTTCCATTCCATTTTTGTAAACACTGTTTTCATGGTTTACATCATAACTTGCTGTACCATTTCCATTGTCTTGCCATAAAGCAAAATCTGATTTATCTTGATTGTTCTCATTGGTGCATAATACATATCGATTGGTATCATAAGCATTTACTAATGAATCTAAATATAACCTTTCTTCTACGTATTTGCTATCGACATAAGTTGTTTCTGTATTTGTTACAGCGATACTATAAATGACATATACTTGTAATTCTTCTGTTCTTTCTGCCATATTATAAGCTATATCAGTTGGATAAATTTTACCAGTAAAGGTTTTGGCAGAATTTTGTTCATTTACAGTTGGTACATTGGTTGAGTTGGTCACTGCTGCATCTCCATATTTGTAAGTATAAGTATAACCTTTCATTTTTACTTTAATATAAGCTAAGTTCTCGTCAATTACGAATTGTGGGTCTTGTTGTTCTTGTAATCCTAGATTGATGTTTGAGATTCGATACGTATTGTTATCATAATAACCTGTTAAAGGTGTTTCTTTTAAGTCATCATATGAAACGGTATTATTACTAATCTTTGCTGCTATATTTTCTGTATTAGCTAATAATTCTGTTTCACTTAGTGGTTGTTCTGATCTGTAAGTTACTGCTCTTCCTGGATTATTTCCTGTTGTTCCTGTTAGGTTATTGTCATCTAATTTTTCTGTTGTTATGGTATATTCTTGTGCTTTTGAGTTGATAGAAACATTGTTTCCTACAAATGGGTCTACTACAATGTAACCATATTCTTTTACGGTTCCATCTTCATTATAAGTTGTTTTGTTATTATAGATAAATTCTACATAGGCTTGTGCTAAATCCCAATAGTAAATATCTTTATCTTCTCCTGTGTAAGATGGAGCATTTTTCGTTGTAAATTCATAGTGTCCTGCTGCATCTGTTGTGGTTGTTGCAATTAATGTTCCTGTTCCATCATACAAGTTTACGGTAATTCCTTGTTTTAAAGAGTCATTACCACCATCGTCATATAGATGGTTTATAACATTATCTTTTGTATCTGGTTCATCAATCCATACATATCCTTCTAATTTGTCAACGATTTTTTTGTTTTCTGCTGAGAATTTGAATATCCTGTCTTCTGGGAAATTGATATCAATTTCTTGTGTTCCTAGGTATACCCAATCTCCTGTTAAGGAATCAGAACCTGCTGCTGCTTGATGGTATCCATCTTGTTTGGTAATGTCATATCCTGCTGGTGTTTCTGTTTCATAAATATAATAGGTTCCGTATTTTAAGTTTTTGATTTCTGTTTTAGCTAAATATTCTGATGCGGTACTTCCATAAGTTTTGTCTCCATCTGCTTCTCCTGATACCCATCCACTTGTTCCGTTTTTTAATACGGCATATATTTTGAATTTACCACCGGTTAATTCGATTCCAGTTGTTTTGTCTGTTTTTATAATTTGCATGGTTCCTAGTGGTTTATTTGGTATTGTAACGGTAAATGGTGTATCATTTGTGTAAGTTTCATCAAGTAGTTTATAACCTAAATATACCCAATCTCCAGATAATTCATTTGAACCTGGTGCTTCTTTATGATAGCCATCTTGTTCACTTAAGTCATAACCTTCTGGCGCTTTTGTTTCATACACATAATAGGTTCCATATTTTAGGTTTTTAATTCCTTCTTTTGCCGAATATTCTGTACCAGTAGCACCATATGTTTTTTCTCCATCTGCAGAACCGGATACCCAGCCTTTGGTTCCATCTTTTAATTCTGCATATAGTTTAAAGGCTGCTCCTGTTAATTCTTCTCCAGATATTTGGTCTGTTTTGGTTATTTCTGTACTGGTAAATCCTTTATTGGTTACTTTAACGGTAATGGTATCACCACTTGAATTTGTATTTAAAGTTTTCTTACCTAAATATACCCAATCTCCTGTTAAGGCACTTGATCCTGGAGCTTCTTGGTGATATCCATCTTGGTCACTCATGGCATAACCACTTGGGATGGTTGTTTCATAAATATAGTAAACACCGAATTTTAGGTTTTTAATTTCTACTTTAGCAGAATATTCTGCTGCTGTATCTCCATAAGTTTTATCTCCCTCTGCAGAACCAGATACCCAACCTTTGGTTCCATCTGTTAATTCTGCATAGATTTTAAATCCTGCTCCTGTTAATTCTTCTCCTGTTTTAGCATCTACTTTTAATATTTTTAAAGTTTTAAGTGCATTTCTCTTAATATTCCATGTTGCTTGTCCGACTACTTTTTTTGGAGAATTACTATAACAATACATACCAATTTGTTGTGCTTGAACACCTGTACATACAATGGTTCTTGTATTATAATATTCAAATTCATCTTGTCTGATGGTTACTCGATAAGTACCACTATTTGGTAATTTTGCTGTCTCAACAGCTAGATAAAATCTCTTATTATTTAACACATATTTACCAGATGATTTTTGATTGAAATTTGCTGACCAATCACTAGCTGTTGTAGAAATCGTATCACTCCAATAGATTTCGGTAGAAGTTCTTGACTCCCATGTTGCATCTCCAGCAGTTATACTTACAATATCTTTTCCGCCAAATGTCATTTTAAAAGGTCCAATTATGGTATAAGATTTATCCTTAATGGTTACTTCTTTTCCTTTTTCTGCTGTCTCTGCTGACGTTTCTGTTTTGCTTAATTTTTTATAATTGTTATATAAATTAACGGTATCTGCAGGTGCTGGATTATGCATACCACCTGGCCAATATTCTTGATTATGGTTTATAGCTGATTCATTAACAACCGTTCCTGCATTAATGGCTTGCCTTAAAGCTGTATATACATAATAAGCATTTCCGCTTCTTGCTGCTTGTGCTGCTAAATTACCTACTGAAGTATTAGAACTACTAGCATAGGATGTTTTAGAGGTTTGTGCTCCATTATTGATAATGGATGTTACTTTCATAACTCCTTTTTCTTCATCAAATCCTGTATCAAAAACAGAGTGGATGGTTGTATTAATTGCATTTTGAGCATTTGCTTTATGATAGAAACAAGATAGCATACCTCTTGCCTCAAGTGTCGTGTAAAGTGTTCCTCCAGAAGCTAAATTTTTTCCTAATAAGCTAGAAGCATTGGCATTTAAAAATTCACTTTCAGATGGATTATAATAAGAATATACGGCACTAACTGCTATTGCTGCTATAAAAACAATACTAAATGCTAAATAAATTAATAGACTTTTATGTTTTTTTATCATTTCCTTCACCTCCACCTTTATATTCTCTTACTTAAATATTTTCTGTTAATTAAATATGCTAAACTAGCTAATATAATTACTGTTGTTATCGTTATGATTACATAGTTTACTAATGCTCCTGTACTAACACTGATAATGACATCTGCTGAACCTGTATCTTTGGTTTCATCTTCAATTCCTAGTGCATTTGAACTTTCTTGAATGGCTGCTTTGTTATTGATTAATCCTGTATTGGTTTCTGTCATTGTTTTGGTTAATACTAAGGTTAATTCTTTGGTCTCTCCTGCTTCTATTTTTGTATTGGCTAAACTTGTATTATACAAGTATTCTCCTGATAAATACCAATCGGAATTTAAGCTTGAGTTAAAACTTAAACTAGATGGCATGTAGTCTACAATATTTCTAGCATATCCAGCTACATCTCCCTCATTGGTTACTTTTATCTTATATTCTATAACCACTAGTGAATCATTTATATATTTGGATCTGATTTCTGCTTTTGCAAGGGATGTGTTCTCATCTTGTTCATAGGTTGTTGTTTTAGAGTCATTGGTTACGGTTATTTTGCTTACATATTTTTCTATTTTTAAATCAAAGGTACTTCTTATTATTAACCCTATGTCGATGTTAGTAATATCGGCATTGACTGTTAGAATATCTGTAGTTCCTAGTGTTTTCGTATTGCCATCGATTTGTACTTCTCTTCCTACTGCATCTGAGTTTTCGGTTTGACTTGCTCCACTTACTTGGTATGTGGTTGTTGTATATAAGTTGTTGTCATAGTAGAATAAGATGATGTAGTTTCCTTCTACTAAATTAAATTGATATCCTCCATTGGAATCGGTTTTGGTAGAAGCTACAATGGCTCCTGTATCAGAATTCATGGCTTCTACTGTCATGTCACTGACTTTTTCTTCTTCATCATTTCGTTTTCCGTCTTTATTTTTGTCCATCCAAGCTATTCCTGAAATAGTGTATGTATTTTCGGTATCACCTGCTGTTCCATTATTTTCACCCGTATTTTCTCCACTTCCATTTGTTTCTCCTCCATTGTCTGGATCTGGTACTTCTTCTAATTCGCCATCTTGCTCGTTTCCTCCGTCGCTTGGTTGTTGCTCATTTCCACCTTGTTCGTTTCCTTCTCCATTTCCTTCTTCTGGATTTTCCTCTTCATCGGTAGGCTCTTCTGTTTCTTGTAAGGTGTTTACTGGAAGAGATAAATTAACATTGGATGTTTTTCCGTTTTCTAAGTCATATACATTTAATATATTGGTTATCGATTCTGTCTCTAGTGCATCAATGGTTCCAACAATATTGATTGTAACGGTTTCTCCTGCTTTTATAGTTTGCTCATCTCGTTTTAAATGGTTATAAGTTATTTGTCCTAAAACATCTTCTTCTGCATTGTTTGTGCTTGCTATTTTTGCGCTTTCGATGTTAATCATTGTATCTAAATTATATTCGATACTAACTTCTACATCTTCTGCTTCGTTATTGGCAATGGTTGCTACAAATTGAATTCTGTCCCCATCATTTAAAAGATCTTCTTCTGCATTGACTAGGTTTCCATCTTCGTATAAACCTTGTTGTGTAACTTCAATTTGATTGGTATTGTCATAGACTGTTCTAGTTAATTTGTTGGATATATAGTTTTCTTGATTAGCAGTTGTGATTTCTGCAAGTACCCAAATTTCAACATCTTCTGCAGATAAGATCTCTCCTGTATAAGGATATAGTTCAATATCTATGGTTTCTCCTGCGTCTATGGATGCTATTTTTAGGGTAACGATGGTTACACCATCTTCTTGTTTTTCTTCTCCTACATAAGAAACTTTTTCTCGATTATTTTCTGTTAAACTTACATCAGCCACTAAATCTTTAGAGAAGGCAATTTTGGCTTCTAAATCATTTAAACTTTCTGTGGTTGTATTGGTGATTGATAAAGATGCTTTTAAATCTCCTCCACTGGTTAGGTCCATTGAACTTGCATATCCACTTAATAAATTAACTTGTAAAGCTCCTTCTTTTATGTTGTTTTGAATTGTAGTTGCTGTTTCATTTAATTGACCATCTTCTGAGTTGATGGCAATGGTACCATAAGTTGTGGTTCCATCTATCTTTTCGTTATCAAGTGCATAAGCAGATGCTTCGTACTCATAGGTATAACTTTCTCCATTTTTTAAGTTTGGAATGGTTCCTAAGGTTATTTCATTGGAATCGGTTATTTGATAATATGGTTCGGTTGATGTGGTATCATAATGAGGGTTATATACTTCTTCTGTTACTAAGTCCCAAACATAACCATTTTTTTGTGTAGCTTTTATAGTAACATTTGTGTAGTCTTTTCCTGTATTGTTTGTAATAATTGCTTTGTATTTTATGGTTTGATTTTCATAAACACTATCATTTTCTGCTAAACTGTTATTTCCTATCATCGCACTGATTTGTGTGTTAAATCCACTTTGTGTATCTTGATTTGTAAAAATTTCGTTTGTGCTTGCCGTCATATTAGCTTTTGTTGCTAAAATGATGTTTGAGCTATTGGTTTGCTCTTGATTTTGATAATAACATGTTGTTTTGGTTGTAAAGCTACCATTTTGGTTATAGCCTATGTTTTCTGGTAAGGTTGTTGTAATTTTTAGTTTTACAACTTCTTCTTTTCCCATTTCTGGTAATTCGATTTTATAAGCTACGGCTCCTTCTGTGTATTCTCCCCAACTTTCATCATCTGGTGCTGCATCTACCTTACTTGAGTAAGATATGGTTGCATTTCCATGATCGGTTTCTACACTACGTAATGTTGCTTTAAATGTTTCTTCACTGGTTCCTGCTGGTATGGTTCCAATTAGTGTTACATTGGATACAGATTGTCCATAGTTGTTGATAAGTGCTGTTTCGATTGTCATTTCTTTGCTTTCTGCGTTGGTGTCAATGGTTCCATATGCGCTTTCACTATCGATTGTTACAATAGCATCTCCTGCTTTATTGTAGTTGTTGGTTTGGTTGTATATCATCAATCCATATTGGGATTCAAAATTAAATCCTACATTGGCTGTTTTGGTTTCGTTTTTGTTTTCGTTTGTATAGGTCATGTCTATAGAGCTTGGTTTACTTGGGGTTAATTTTCCTGTTCTTATTTGTAGTTTTAGGTAGATTTTTGTTCCACCTGCTCCTTCATATTTGGTTTGCTCTCCTGTTAATTTGAAGTTTACTTGGTATTGTCCATTTTCATTTTGACTGGTAACACATTCTTGTATTTCTAAACCATTTTTATATAAAGCTGCATATCTAGCAGATAATATGGTAATTTCTTTTGGGAAAGTAAAGGTTATATTTGGGTTTTTGTATAAGTCTTTGCTTTCGTCATTTGCTACTAAGGTTGCTTCTAATGTTACTTCTTGGCTATCTGCTATGGTAGAAATTGCTTGTACATCCATATTTACATTGGCTACTGTTTCTGTGTTTTTTAAGGTCATGTTTTTTGTATTTTCGATGTCATTAACAGCTATTTTTTCTTTAATTCCTGTTAGGGTGTCTATTGTTTCTCTTCCATAACCTGCATCTAGTATTGTTTTGGTGTTTTCGATATAGATGGTTCCTAAACCAATTGGCTTGCTAGTTGTTATTTCTATGGTTTTTGTTTGCTCTGTATAATTTACTACTATTTTTCCATTTTCATCGGTTTGAGAATCTTTGTTGATATTGGCTATGGTGGTTCCTGCTCCATTTTTTATGGTTAGGTAACCTTCTTCACCAAATATTTTTAAGAATTCTTGTTTGTCGATTTTGGTTTGTTTGTAAATTATGTTGGCTGCCATTTCTTGGTCATTTACAGTATAAGTTGCTTCTTTTCCATTTATGGTTAGTTTGTCTTTTACATTTAAGTAATCGACATAGATGCTATTTCTTACGGTGTAATCTCTTTCTTCTTTTGTGTATATTTTTCCTTTATAAATACTTTCTTCTGTGGTTTCTACAGCCTGTGATATAATTCCATCTATTTCGTTTTCAATATGAACATTTTGGCTTGCTGTTAGTTCTTTTTCGTCATAGGTTTGTATTTTGCTGTTGATTCCTATTTCTTGGTTGGTAATGTTTTCTTCTGGGCTAAATACATAAGTTACAACAAGTGTGTCTTGTGCGTTTTTGCTCCAACTGATATTTTTAGTATCTTCATTGGCTAAGTTTATGGTTAAGTTTTTGTTTGTTTCATCATAAGTGTAGTTTTCGCTGCTAAAGCTTATGTTGCGGTTGGTTGCATTGGTGCTTCTTGCATGTACTTGCACTTCTTCTACTTTTTCTGGAACCGATAATGTTATTTCTGTATTTTTTACTGGGTAGTTGTTGCCCGTTATTTTACTGTTTACTAATATTTGCACAATTCTTTTTGCTTCCCCATTGATTTCATATACAGAATTGGTAAGAATGCTGCTTTCTAACTCTGCATTGGAAGTTTCACTTGATTTCCATTTCATTTCTACTGTGGCTATTCCTTTTATGTCAATATGTTTGTCTTTTTCTACGTTTTTGCTGTTTATGTATTGACCGGTTAGTTCTACTTCTGTTTTTTGGTCAAGTGCTTCTTGGGTTATACTGTCGGTATTTAATGGTTCGATTCCTAGTTTTATCGTAACATTACTTCCAGCATTGATTTGGTTTAAGGTTACTTGATTTCCGGAAATTCCAGCTATATTGGAGCCTATTACTTCTTGTTTTATGTTGAAATTGCTATTATTTAAGCTGATGGTTCCATTAAAGTATCCTTCGTTTTTTACCGATACATCGACATACAGGTATTGCTCTGCTTTGTCTATGTTTTCTTCTAGCCTTTCTGTTTTTTCTCCATTAGCATTTAAGAAATATGCAGAAAATTCAACATTGGAGTTATTGGTATTTACGACATCTAGTGCATAACTCACAGTTGCTGCTCCTACAAACAAAAAGTCCGAAATGGTTAATGCCATGATAATAAAAATGGCACAAATTTTGTTGATTAATGTTTTTTCTGTTCTGTTCATATTGATTCCTCCTTTTTTGGCACACTTAATTACTTTAATTTATTATATATAAGTGTATTTTTTTGTCAATCTTCCGTACTTCCCATTTTTGTTTTTTGGGATAACATTTTTTCTAGAGCTTTACGGAAGCTTTTTATGCTATTTTTGTGACTTTTTTATTATTTTTTGATGACAATTATGTTACAATTATTTTTTTTGACCATAATTACCCATCATATTTAATATTATACCGCTTTTTGCGCTTTTTTGCAATAGATTTTTTACATATTTTGTAACTTTTTATGTAATTTGGTATTTTTATTTTTCACATGGTTAACACATATTTTTCATTCTCATATAATATAATTATGAAGAGGTGATTTTTATGAATAATAATGATATTTCTTATTTAATGAATATGTTAAATAATATGGATAAGAACCAATTGGCAAATGGGCTAAATCAATTAAACCAAATTTTGAGCTCAGAAGAAAGACAAAGGATTATTCAAGCTTTGAATTCTAAAAATAATCCTCAAAAATAAACCTTGCCTAAAAGATTTCTTCTACTACTTTTAGGCTGGTGAGAAAGGAACGGGATTTTTATGGCAGAAGATAATTTGACCAATCTTATGAATCAGTTAAAAGGTATGATGGGAACCAATGGAAATTCTAATACAGATTCTAATCATGCAGAGTCCAATAACTCTTCCAAGCAGGACTTTTCGATAACACCTGAGATGATTAATCAGTTAGCCAGTATGATACAAGCCAACCCTACAGGTTCTGAAAATTCTTCTTCCGCAGAAAATTCTAGTTCTTCTGCTGAAAGTAATTCTTCTAGTAATTTTTCTAATTCTCTTGATTTTGAAACAATTTTGAAAATAAAAACGATGATGGAAGCTTTTACTAAAAAAGATGATCCTAGGAGCAATCTTCTTTATTCTTTGAAACCTTATTTGAGAGAAAGCAGACAAAAAAAATTGGATCAATATGTTAATTTGTTTAAGATTACACAAGTTACAAATTTATTCAAACATGATAAAGGAGATGAAAATTGATGCCTATTTTTCGTTTTCCTTTTTTTTATCATCCAAATTATTATCATAATCGTTTGCCTAGTTCTAAGTTCGGTAACTTTACGGATAATGGGAATATGGCTTCTTACGCTTCTCATAATCAAGAGGCAAGTTCGAATGATTCTGCAGAACATGTACCTAATCATTTTTCTCATGAAGAGAAAAAAAATAATCCAAAAAGTAATTCGAAAGATGAGGATAATTACTTTTTTGAATTATTGGGTTTAAAACTTTATTTGGATGATATTTTGTTGCTTTGTTTGCTTTTCTTTTTGTATCAGGAGGGTGTGAAGGATGATGAGTTGTTTTTGAGTTTGGTTTTGTTGCTTTTGAGTTAGTGAAAGTAGGGGTTAGTTGTTTCTTTGTTCAGATATGATGTTGGAATAAATTGTTTTGGTAGTTCCATCTGTGTAGGTTATTGTGGCATAGCCTCGGCAGTACCAGGTTTCTGTTCCTACGTTGGATTTTATCCAATTGTATATTGTTCTCGCATGAGAATCATCCATTCCTCTATAATAAATCTCACTATTTGTTGTCTCTACCACTAAATCAGTTTCATTCGCCAAATCTATATTTTTAGTGGCTAAAGTTCCTGTATGAACAGAACTAAAATTTTCAGAGTTTTCAAGTTTAAAGATACTTTGAAAAACCAAAAATCCTTCTTGAACCTCATTAGTGCTATATATATTTATTGTATCATTTATTGCTATTTCTTCATTTTGATCCACATATACAGGTGTATAAGTCATGTCGGTTACACACCTTTTATAATCAGACGAATCGTATGAAACAATATTTTCATGTTGGTCTATCCAATAGGCAAATTTCTTGCCATTTGGTGGCTCTTTTGCTGTTATTTTATAATAACTTTCGTCTGTGTCATCTGGGTGAAATTCAACAAATCCGTCTTTTACGGTTACCAATCTATTCCCTATTGGTAGGTACCCCACAGCATCACTTACAACAATACTTGACACTTTCACTTCTAAAGTGTTTATA
The DNA here is from genome assembly GCA_944390625.1 of uncultured Clostridia bacterium. Taxonomy (GTDB): domain Bacteria; phylum Bacillota; class Clostridia; order TANB77; family CAG-508; genus CAG-269. The sequence goes on along the minus strand of CALXRH010000071.1, from coordinate 2,680 downwards.
TTATTAGTTAAATTAATATTTTCGATAATATTTCCATTTAATAAAATGTTTCCACTTGGACTTAAGGAATAACTATGATTGCTAGTAAATGTTTTTCCATCATTTTCTAATATGTGTTTTTCCACTAATTTGTCTATTACCTCACTTGCCGATATATTCACATTTTCCATTTGTAAGGCTAAGACTTCCATAGTAACATTTTCTTTTAATGTTGCTAACTCTGTTTGTTCTTGAGCTTCTGCTGCTCTATTTAATATACCATTTTGTCCTGTTAGCATTGAAATTGAAATTCCAGCTATTAATTAATCATTTGACATATCAAAAAAGATTCCTTTCTAATATATTTGAAATTTTAAGTTACATAATATATTGTACTAAGAATCTTTTAGATTTTCAGTATATTAATCTATTTATTATTATCTTGCCTATTGCTATTTTGTAACAATTTAATACATTTTCTGAGACTCCCAAAAAGTAATAATTATTATCTTTCAAAAATTTTTGTAATAGTATATTAATTTACTCTATTACTCTAATGTTATATTTTCTCTATTTGTAGTCGTAACTATATCTTGTAGAACCGGACATGTTCCCGTTAATTTTATTTCGCATCCAGGATTTGTTGCAGCATTCCATAATATCGCATAATAATCATTCTTATCTTCCCAGACAATCGCTCCACTTAAATTCGCATTTATTGTAATTTTTCCAGTTACGCTACTACATCCAGAAAATGTTTCTCTCATATTTGTTACACTTGAAGGTATTTCTGGTATAGCTTTCAAACTTGAACAATTGTAAAATGTTAATGTCATATCTTCTATACTAAGTGGAATATTATATATCGTATTCAAATTTGTACAACCTGAAAATGTTTCTCGCATATCAGTAACCCTAGTACTTAATATTTCTGGTACTGTAACTAAGTTTACACAACCAGAAAAAGTTCCTTGCAAAGTAGTTATATTATTTGGTATATTAGATATAGTTTTTAAGTTTGAACAATTATGAAATGCCCAATCAAATTTTTCCACACTATTTGGCAAATTTGGAACTGATGCTAATTTACTACAAGCATAAAATGTACTTGACATATCAACTACCTCATTAGGTACATTAAATACTGTTGTTAAATTTGTACAATTCATAAATGTACTTCGTAAATTTTTTACGGAATTTGGTATTTTTTTACTCTCTTTTAAATTGATACAACCAGAAAATGTATTACACATATTTTCTATTGTTTCTGGGATCTGTGGCATTTCGCTCAAACCTGTACAATTATAAAATGAATATGTCATATCAGTCACAGGAACAAAAGAGTCATCTGTTGCATTTTTTATAAATTGTGGAACTGTCCCTTCTATTTTTCCATCTTCTATAAAAGCTCCTAAATAACCTGTTCTTGCAGCTGACCAATTTTCTTCTTCTACAGCTGATATTGTTTCTTCACTATTTAATGCATAAGTCTCATCTTCTATTAGTGTATATTCCCACAAATCCATATTTACTGGTTTTCCATCTGTCCCTACTCCTATTGCTGTACTTGTTTTTTGGTTTGGATGTTTTTGTGCATTTGTTAATACTGTATCCCAGTCTATTCCTACATATTCATTTATTTGATCTTCATAACTGTTTAAAATATTTTCCTCATCTTCTTGAGCCTGTTCAGTTTCTTCTTTTGCTCTTGCTGCATTTTGTAATATTCCATTATTCCCACTTATTGCTGCTATTGTTACTCCAGCTAATATTAGCAAAACAATGATTGTAACTACTAAGGCAATTAGCGTAATTCCTTTATTTTGAAAATCACTTAAATTTCTTTTAAGCTGTTCGTTTCGGTTTATGTTAACTAAAGAGATTCTCTCTCTCTCTCTCTCTCTCTCTCTCTACAGTCTCAAGAGTTTTAAGGTTTGTTTTTTTATAATTATTTTCCATTGTTTTTCTCCTCTCAAAATATTTTAAGGGTCATCCTGTAAGTATTGTATCATACTAATTGTTCTCATTCAATATCTTTTTTGATTTGTAAAAAAAATGTAACATTTCTGTAATTTTGCTGAAACACTTTTACTTGCATTAAATGTATGCACTTATAATTCACTTATAAATTTATTAGTTAGATAACAATAGTTGTTTTTTGCTTAAATAAAAAATTATTGCATATATCGCCTTTTCTTTATCGCTTAACTTATTATCTGTTAATATCTCTATTGGTATCCATATACCTTTTAAATTTAAGTTGGACATATCCTCACCTTCTTCCGTTCATTCGCTTCATTTTCAATTTTGAGCCTTTTTTAATTGTTTTTAATAAACTTTATATCTTTTTAATGTAACCAAAAAATTTCCATAAAAAAATGCCTTGAATTTAATTTTTTAAACTCAAAGCAAAATACTTATTTATTTTTTATAATTTATAATAACCCACCATCTAAATAGTTTCTTCCACCATAATATATATGTGCAATATAAACTATTTTTTCTTCTTCATCTATGGTATATAAAATAACATAGTTATTTACAACTAGCCTTCTATATTGTCGTTCTGTTCTATCTGCCTTTTCTTATATCATCTTCAGCCTTTAATAGATGTTCTTCTATATCTTCCTTTAATAATTTTTCTCTATATTCTTCCATTTTCATAATTACAATATCATTATTATTCATAGTAATAACCATT
>CALXRH010000070.1 GCA_944390625.1 uncultured Clostridia bacterium | reverse complement strand
TTTGGAGAGATTTTTTTACGGGATTTTTGGTTCTGTTTTTCTTATATCTATAATACTATCTATTTCTCTATTATAATTATGATATAGATTTTGTAATATCTCTTCATCGATATATAGCTGGCCATCTTTAATCATAGGAATTCCTAATTTTTCAGATTTTAAAAAGGTTTCTTTTTCAAGATAGTTTGGTTCTCCTAATAAGTGAATTAATTGAAATAATTTTTCTTTTTTATTAGGATGATCCAAAATTTCTTGGTGCATGTAACATGCCAATACAAGACCCACTATATATCTTTCTGCATCGAATAATAATAGCCTCTCTGATAATATGCTTTGTAAAAACGCATTCATACATTGTGAAATAAACCAAGTAGTTATGGACTCAGAAAGGGAGTTACTTATATATTCTTTGATTAACCGCTCATTTACCACGCCATTTTTCTGGTAGATATCTAATAACGTGATTAGGCACATATCATAGGCTGCATATGTCATAAGACCTTGGAACCGATGACTTTTTAAAATTTTTATTTCATTTTCGGGATATTTTTTTCTCTCTAATAAGTAATCTGTTAGTAAAAATTCACAAGTAATAGAAGGAACCTCATAAAATAAATTTTGAAAGTTTGTCATGTTATCTTTTGCTAAACTTAACTTATGAATTGATTCGTGAACAATGCTATAGGCATCAATTGGTTCTTCACTATAGTCAATCCTGATATTTCCTTCAAAAAACAGCATGCTATTATTTGCCTGTTCTCGGCTTGTTCCTTTGACTTCTTCCGGAATCTTATAAAAACGCATACCAATGTCCTCATATCCTTGATAGGTGTTTCTTTCTTGCAAAAAATTGTGAAATATATATTCATAATCTTGATTAAACTCATGAAAGAAATCTATGGCGATTTGTAATGATTCTTGTAATGGTACAAAAGTAGGTTGGGTTTCTATTCTTTGTATTTGAGTGTTTTCTAGAATCATTTTAGCTAAGTATTTTATTACATTTAAATTGTTCATTACTTGCTCTGTTTCTTTACTATGAGTTAATTGATACAAAACTTCATTTATTTTTTCATAGTCGATCATGTAAAGCTCCTTAAAAAATGTTTATAACTTGGTCGTTATCCACATCAATTTGTTCTGCGGCAGGATGGGTTGGTAAGCCCGGCATTGTCATAATGTCTCCTAAATATACGGTGATAAATCCAGCACCATTATATATTCTTAAGTCTTTTATTGTTACTGTGTAATCTCTAGGGTTTCCAAGTAAGTCTTTTTGGTCGCTTATAGAATACTGTGTTTTTGCAATACAAATTGGCAAGTTTTTAAAATGTTTGTCTATGTCTTTTATTTTCCGTTGTGCAATTTCACTATATTCTACTGTACCGGCATGAAGTAGTTTTGTACAAACACTTTCAATTTTACTTTCTAGTGAGTCTTTTAAATCATAGAAATAATGTATTTTTTGACCGTTTAGTTTTAGCACTTCTTTTGCTAAATCTAGAGCACCTTTTCCACCATCTGTATAGACACTGTTCTTTACAAATAATAATCCTTGTTGTTCTACATAATCTTTTAAGATACTAATTTCTTCTTCGCTGTCATCGATATATTTATTTAATGTTACAATAAATGGCACTTGAGTTCGTTTTAAGTTCTCGATATGAGCCTCAAGATTTTTTAAGCCAGCTCGTAACTGTTCTAATGGGGTATCTTTTTCTTTTCCGTGGTGTTTTAATGCTTTTAGAGTTACGACTAAAACGATACCATTTACATTAAAATTATTCATTCGACTCACAATATCTAAAAATTTGAAGCCTCCAAGGTCAAACCCGAACCCTGCTTCTGTAATGACGATGTCTGAAATTGCTAGAGCATGATTTAGGGCAGAGACTGTATTACATCCTGGGGCAATATTGGCGAAAGGTCCACCATGAACTAGGACTGGATTTTTTTCTAGTGTTTGAACAATATTTGGTTTTATCGCATCTTTTAAAAGAGCTAGTAGAGAACCCGTGATATTTAAATCACGAACAAAAACGTATTCTCCGTTTAAATTTTTTCCAATGATTAAATTGTCTAAGCGTTTTCTTAAATCAAAGATATCTTTTGCCATACAGAGAGTACTCATAATTTCTGAAGCAGCCGTGATGGTAAATTTTTCGGTTCTTTGATATTTGGAATTATCGATTACAATATTTCTTAAGGCTCTGTCGTTTAAATCTAAGGTTCTTGTGAAGTAGATCTCTTTGGGATTTAAATTTAAGGGGTTTCCATGGTACAAGGTATTATCTATCATTGCTGAAATTAGGTTATTTGCAGTGGTAATGGCATGGAAGTCTCCATTAAAATGAAGGTTGATATCTTCCATTGGGACAACTTGGGCATAACCTCCGCCAGTGGCTCCTCCTTTTATTCCAAACACTGGACCTAACGATGGCTCACGAAGGGTTAGCATGGAGTTTACTTTTAACCTACGTAAGGCATCATATAGACCAATGGCTACGGTTGTTTTTCCTTCGCCATAAGGAGTGGGATTTATAGAGGTTACTAAGATGAGTTTTCCTTTTTGGGTTTGGGATAAAGGATTT
>CALXRH010000069.1 GCA_944390625.1 uncultured Clostridia bacterium | reverse complement strand
TTATATGATATTACAATACTTGCACGAACAAAAGAAATTAAAGAACTATTACAAAACAAAGATGAATTAGAAAAGTTAATTTCATATAAAAGACAAGAAGAAAGAGTTAGAAAAGGTGGAATTGATGTAAATATAAAAATAAAAGATTTTACATATTTGAAGCAAGAATTTAATGAATATTTATTAAAGGAATTTGAAAATATGCAAAACAAATATGTATTAAATGATAAATATAAAATAGAAATCAGTGAAGTAAAGAACATTTTAAATGAAATAATAGACAATAAAAATATTGTATAAATAAAAAATGTGAAACAAAATCGTTAGTGTAAAATTAATGTAGGCAAAATATAAAAAAATGCCTACATTAATTTTACACTAACTCAATGGTTCCTGAGAGCCATTGGACCGGGGCTTTTTGGTTCCACTTTTAATTATTATGCATTATTCAACTTCTTTTTTCCATAATCCGTGTTTATTACAATAAGCATAAATCGTTGCTCCTGGCACATATTTACTATGTGCTATAGCTTCTTTTCCTGGTTCTAAATAGGTTGTAACTTCTTTGTCTCCAAATACAATACTAATCCATTCGATGCTATGGTCTTCTTCCATAACGTGATTTACTTTTACATATATTTTTCCATCTTTTACCTCATAAGTAGGTACATGTTTTTCTACTGCTGCATCTACTGAATTTGGTATTAAAGTTTGCATTTTTTCTCCACAACACTGAAATCCCCCTTCACAGTTACAATCATTTAAAACTTTTATAACTGCTCCACATTTTGGACATTTCTGTACAATAAAATCTCTTTTCATTTTAAATTCCACCTTTCTTTTTTTTACTTTTTTTATCCTATCACAAAATAAACCATTTTTCAATAGGGAGCCATTGGGACCAAAAAGACTTGGTCCCAATGGCTCCTATGGCTCCCACCACATTATAATTCACAAACTTATTCTTGCATTAAATCATGTACTGATACAATTTCTTTTATTTTGCTAACATTGCTACCACAAAATATAAGTCCAGTATCTATTTTTCCTTTTACTGAATTAATTAAAGCTTTGGTGATACAATACGGGCTATTGGCTACATCACATGTTTTAATACACTGATAACATTTTTCAATCTTACATTTTTCTTTTTCCATTTTTTTTATAAACTCATTACAAATTGCTCTACCAGGCATTCCAACAGGACTTTTTATAATTTTAATATCTTCCTCTTTTGCCTGAATATAAGCTTCTTTAAATTCTCTTGATGCATCACATTCATTGGTCGCTACAAATCTGGTTGCCATTTGTACGCCACTTGCACCTAATCCTAAAAATCTTTTGATATCTTTTGAATCCCAAATACCTCCTGCTACAATAACAGGAATATTCTTTCCTGTTTCTTTTTCTACTCCTTTTATATAATCTACTACATCAACAGTAATATCTTCTAATTTAGGTTTTGCCTTTTCTTCTAATTCTTCCATTTTAAAACCCAAATGACCTCCCGCTTCTGGTCCTTCTATTACAATCATATCTGGTACATAATTATATTTCTTTATCCAATGACTTACTATTAATTTACAACATCTAAGAGAATAAACGATCGGTGCAATTTTAGTTTCACTTGCCTTTACATACTCTGGTAATTCTTTTGGAATACCTGCTCCTGATATAATTAAATCTATTTTTTGTTTGACACATTCTTTTACAATTTCTGCATAATTTTTTAAAGCAACCATAACATTTACACCAAGTATTTTATCTTTTCCTGCAATTTCTCTTGCTTTTTTTATCTCTTTCCCAATGGCTCTTAAATTGGCTTTCATAGGATTTTTGTTAAAATCTTCTTCTAAATAGCCAATATCAGCTGTTGAAATAATTCCAATTCCGCCCTCTTTACTAACAGTGCCTGCTAAGTTATGCATGGATACACCAACACCCATTCCTCCTTGAATAATTGGGTATTTAGATTGTTTATTTCCTAATTTTATACCTTCCATATTTTTCCTCCTTATCTAGTTTGTTTTACTAGATTATCACTTAATATATACTCTGTCAAGTATCGACTAGGTATTCTAAAAGGTAGCTTTGGGGACATGGACTTAAACAATCATCTCCCAATCTAGGTGGTCTTGGTCTTTTTGTCTATACAAATAATGTCTTCTTCAATTAGTGCATTTCTAATGGCAATATTAACTAGTAAACAAATGGAAATGCGATATTTTTCTTTTAAAGTATATAATCCTTCTAATAAACTTTCTCTTATTAAAAATGACCTTGAAACATAGGATTTATTTTTTCTCTCATATAATTGGATATTTTCTGTTTCTATAATTTTTTCAATAGAAGCATTTACTAATTTACTGATTGATGCTTCATATACTTTTTTTGATAATTTCTCTAATTCTTCATATAATTCTTCATCGATATCTAAAGATCTGCTTATTAAATTTTCTTTCTTATAGAATCTACTAAAGTAAGACATTTTATCCCCACCTTTTTGGTTAGATTATATACTTTTATTTTGTATTAATTAACAACTATTATATGCATATTTTTCCAACTAATAGTAGTGGTTATTATTTTTGCCTTTTTTTTATATAATTAAAATTATTCTAAACAAAGGATGTGTTTCTATGAGTAGCAAATTATATAAAAAATATTTGTCTTTAAAAATCGAAGATTCGAGTTATTTTTATTTATTTAAGTCTGGTATTTTTTACATTTTTATTTCAGATGATGCAAAAATTATCTCTCCTATATTGGACTTAAAACTTACCAATTTAAATTCTGTTATTATGAAGTGTGGCTTTCCAGTTAGTTCTTCTGAAAAATATTTTAAAAAAATGGAAGAATTGAATTTGAAAGTAAAAATTGTTACCTTAAAAGAAGATGTTTTGAATTGTGATTTTGAAAAATATGCAGATACCAAAGAATTTTCTGAAATAATAGAAAGTTTTTTAAATGTTAATATTGATAGTCTATCCATTCCACAAGCTTTTGATTTACTTTATGATTTACAAAATAAATTTAAAAATTTAAAAGAAAAGAAAAGTTAGATGTTTTTTATACATCTAACTTTTTTGGTCTTCTATTTTCTTAATTCCATTCCTGCTTTTTCTAAATCTTCGATTATTTTTTCCATGATGGTGCTGACTTCCTCATCATTTAACGTTCGATTTTGGTCTCCAAAGATTAAAGAATAGGCTAAGCTTTTTTTGGTTTTATCCATATTTTTTCCTTCATACAGGTCAAATAGTTTGATGTCTAATAATAATTTACCCGCTTTTTTCTTTATTTTGGTCGCAATTTCTTGCGAAGTTATATTTTTATCTACCAAGATGGATAGATCTTTTTTGATAACTGGGAATTTTGAAATTTCTTTAAATTTCATTTTTCCTACTCTTTTTGCTAATAAACGGTCTAGGTTTATTTCCATAACATAAACAGGCTCTTTTTCTATTTCTGGGTGAATTCTACCTACGATTCCTACGATATCGTTATTAACAGAAATTTCTGCTGTTTGCCCTGGGTGAAATTCTTGTGGCATCTGTTTTGGTAATACAAAACTATATCTACCACTATAACCTAAAAAGTCTAGTAGTTCTTCTGTTACACCTTTTATGTCATAAAAGTTGATTGGTTCATGATAGCCTATTTTTTGGTAATAGGTTCCTGTCATTAAGACACATATTTTTTGGTCTTCGCCATATTGTTCTCCTTTTTTCCAGAAACCTTTTCCAATTTCAAATAAGCATACATCTTTGTTTTCACGGGCTTTGTTATATTCATATATTTTGTATAAAGATGGTATCATACTGTATCTTAGCGTGTTTCGGTCTTCTGTGATTGGGTCAAGTAAAGTTAATGGCTCAAATTCATCGGTTGTGAATTTTTTAACTTCTTTATCATTAATTAGAATATAAGTTAATGTTTCATTTAACCCTAAATCACTCATTTTGTGTCTTATTTTTCGCATGGTTTTATTGACAGTTCCCATTTTCATTGGAACAACAGGAAGCTTTCCTTGGATATTGTTAACACCATAAATTCTTCCTACTTCTTCAACTAAGTCTTCTTTTATGGATATGTCAATTCTTCTGGTTGGAACAGTTACGATAACCGATTTTTCGTGTGGGGTTGTTTTAAATTTTAATTTTCGGAAAGTATCTAAGATATCTTCTTTCGAAATATTGGCTCCTAATACATCATTAATGAATTGATATTCAATTTCTATCTCTTTTTCTTTGTTTTGGGTAACATCATAGGTTAATCTTCCTGTAACGACTTTACCATCAGCATATTTTTCAAGTAAAGCACATGCTCTTTCGATTGCCATATAAGTTCTTGCTGGGTCTAATCCTTTTTCAAATCGATTGCTAGCTTCACTTCTTAATATCTTGTTTGATGTTTTTCTTATTTTTACTGAGTCAAAAATAGCTGCTTCTATGATAACATTTGTAGTAGTTTCTTCTACCTCTGTATTTAATCCTCCCATAACACCTGCTAAACCAACTGCTCTTTTCCCGTCTGCTATAACAATATCTTCTTCTGTTAGTGTTCTTTCTTGATTATCCAGTGTTGTTAGTTTTTCATTTTTCTTTGCCATTCGAACCATTAGTTTATCTCCTAAATTATCTGCATCATAGAAGTGTAGTGGTTGCCCAAGCTCTAACATAACATAGTTACTAATATCCACTACATTATTGATTGGTCGAATGCCAGATGCAATTAATCGATTTTTGATAAAATCAGGACTTTCTTTTATGTTTACATCTTCTACTTTTCTTACTAAAAGTACTTTACAATTTTCGGTTTCGACACTGATTTGGAATTTAGTATCTATATTTTCTCCTACTTCACTATGGCTTATGTCAGGAAGTTTTACTTCTTTATCGTAAATAGCACCGATTTCATAGGCCATTCCTAATATACTTAGTAAATCTCCTCTATTGGCAGTTAATTCAAAATCAATTACGCCATCATCTAGGTTTAGGCATTGAATTGGGTCTTTACCTACTTCTGCTGTTTTAGGAAGCTCACAAATACCATTTTTGTCTGCTTCAGATAAGAATTTTTTGTCAATTCCTATTTCATATAAGGCACATAACATTCCATTGGATTCTTGCCCTCTTATCATTCCTTTTTTGATTTTTATGCCTCCTGGTAGTTCCGCTCCTACTTTGGCAACAATTACTTTAAGGCCTTTCCTCGCATTTGGGGCACCACATACAATATTTAGTACTTCGGTTCCAATATCTACTTTGCATAAATGTAAATGGTCTGAATCTGGGTGCATGGTACATTCTATAATTTCTCCAATCACTAAATTAGTGGCTTGGATTAATTTTCCGGCTGAATCGTATTCATTACCTACTCTTGTCATATCTTCAGCTAGGGTTTTAATATCTAGGTCATTGCTTATTGCAACATAGTCTTTTACAAAATTTGTACTTAATTTCATTTAAAATCCTCCTTTTTTTTCATTGGGGACAGACCCTTTCGCGAAAGGGTCTGTCCCCAATGAGAAATTTCACATTAGGGTCTGACACTTTTGAAAAAAAATTATTCTTCATCTTTTCGATCAAATTGATTTAAAAATCTTACATCATTAGCATAAAGGTATCTCATATCGGTTATTCCATAGCGGAACATGGCTAAACGGTCGATACCAGTTCCAAAGGCAAAACCTCCAAATTTTTCTGGGTCATAGCCATTCATTTTTAATACATTGGGATGTACAATACCCGAACCTAATACTTCAATCCATCCTGTTTGTTTGCATAGGTTACAACCTTTTCCTCCACATTTGAAACAGGTGACATCTACCTCGTAAGATGGTTCTGTAAATGGGAAGTAACTTGGTCGAAATCTTAAATCCAAATTGGCTCCTATAATTTTTCTAACAAATATTTCTAAGGTTCCTTTTAAATCTGCCAAGGATACATTTGTTTCTTTTTTGTCGATAACTAGCCCTTCAATTTGGTTAAATTGATGAGAGTGTGTGGCATCATCTTCTCTACGATAGGTTTTTCCAACGGTTATGATTCGAATTGGCTCTTTTTCGGTATTAGCTACCATGGTTCTTGCTTGAACCGATGAAGTTTGCGTTCTTAGTAAGTATTCGTCTGTGATGTAGAAACTATCTTGCATATCTCTTGCCGGATGCCCTTTGGGTATGTTTAATCTTTCAAAACAATATTCATCTGTTTCTAGCTCTGGTCCTTCTACAACATCATATCCCATGGATACAAATAAATCTTCCATATCTTCGATGACTCTATTTAGTGGGTGTATACTTCCTCTTTTTATTTTATTGCTTGGAAGGGTTATGTCGATTTTTTCTGCTTCTAATTTTTTGTTTAATTCTTTGCGTTTAAATTCTGCCTCTTTTTCGCTGATTATTTTTTCTAATGTTTCTTTGGATTGATTTACTAAGTTTCCAACTACCGGTCTTTCTTCTGATGTAAGGTCTTTCATTCCTCTAAGTATTGCTGTCAATTCGCCTTTTTTTCCTAAGTATTTTATTTTTAAGTCTTCTAGTGTTTTTAAATCCATCGATTCTTTGATTTCTTCCATGGATTTTTGTTTGATTTGTTCGATTTTTTCTTTCATACAATCTTTCCTCCTTTTTTTGTAGTGCCATTGGAAGCCGTGGTGGTCTTTGGCTCCCACTGGTCCACAATGTCCCCAAAGGCCTCAAAAAAATCCACTTCGCCTAATGTTTTAGGACGAAATGGATTTTTCCGGTTCCGTGGTACCACCTAATTTTATTAATTGCTTTCGCTTAATTAACCTCGTTGAAAAGTTTTTAACGGTGCTTAGCCGCCTCTTACTACTTAAGTTTCTGTTCATAAGAAGTTCGAAAAAAAGTGAAATTTCGATATTGGTTTTGTAATGACTTCCAGCCTTGGTCATTTTCTCTTTTCCAAAATGTTCCTTTACCTACTTTGCTTTTTTTGATGAATTTTTATATTTTATTCATTTCTTTTTGTTATGTATACTATCTTAACATAATTTTTTGTTTTTGGCAATAGTTTTTTTGTTTTTTAAGCACGTGGATGTGCTTTTTTGTATATGTCGTTTATTCCTCCATTTTGAAATTGCATATATACTTGGGTAGATGATATGTCTGAATGTCCAAGCATCATTTGGATGGATTTTAAGTCTGCTCCATTTTGCAATAGATGGGTTGCAAAGGAATGCCTTAAGGTATGTGGTGTGATGTCTTTGGTTATGTTGGCTTGTTCTTGGTAATATTTGATAATTTTCCAGAAGCCTTGTCTGGTTAGTCTTCTTCCATTTAGGTTGACAAATAAGGATTTTTCTTTTTCTGTTTTTACTAAGATGTCTCTTGCTTCTTCTATATATTCTTTTAAGGCATCTAGGCACATTTTTCCTAATGGAATGATTCTTTTTTTGTTGCCACTATTGCAAAATACGGTTCCTCCTGCTAAGTTTACGTTTTCGACATTTAAGGATATAATTTCCGATACTCGCATTCCTGTTGCATAGGCAAATTCTAACATGGCTTTGTCTCGAATTCCTTTTAAGTCAATGTCTTTAGGTTGCTCTAATAGTAATTCTACTTCTTCTGATGTTAATATACATGGTGTTCTTTTTTCTATTTTTGGTGATTGGATTTTTTCGGTTGGGTCTTCTATGTTTTTTTTGTTTTTTACCTCGTATTGATAGAATGCTCTTATGGATGCTATGGTTCTAGATATGGTAGATGGTTTTTTGTTTTGTTCGGTTAAGTAGTTTAGATATTCTTTTAAGTCACTTTCTTTTACTTTGTTGTATTTTATGTCTTTTTCAGCTAAGTATTGTTCGTATTGTTTTAGGTCTCTTTTGTAGGATTGAAGTGTATTGTTTGATACTCTTTTATCGGTTTCAAGAAATTTTAAAAATTGTTTTAATTGTTTTTCCATTGTTATCTCCATCTTTCTTTTATTTTATGAAATAATTTATTTACATAAGGTTCTTATATGTTATATCAAACTAATTAAAAAATGTAAATAGTTTTTTAGGATTTTTTTAGGATTTTTTTTAACTTTTTTGAAGAGCTGTTTTGGAGTGGTAAAATTTAAATTTAGAGCTAGCAATTTATGGGGCAAATCATAAATTGCTAGCTCGTTTTTTTCTTCTTTCGCATTGGTATTGGTGTTGTTAGTTTTTCCCAATTCGTTCCACTGCTGCTTCGCAGCAGTTTGGTACATCTCTCCTACAGTTATTGCCAAGATAAAAGAGGATAACCATTATTAATTTTGTTTGTATCTTCTTTAAATTCATTACCCAATATTGATAAAATATCTGGAATTTCACTTTTTTCTACTAATTTTACATTATTTATTGTAGTCGTAGAATGTTGGCTTCCAATTACAACAAAATTTTCACTTGTTATTCCTAAACAATTATCTAAAGTAGAATTATAGGCATTTCCTGCAATTTGACCAATGTTTTGTAAAGTTATATTTTCTGTATTTAGTTTTCCAATATTATAACAATTACTCATACTTCCTTCGATATTTCCAACTATATTGCCAACAGAATATTGATTATTTTCTGTAGCATTATTAATATTTATAGCTCCAACATTAAAACAATTCTCTATTTCTGAACCAGAGCTTCCTGCTCCAACTATATTTCCTACTTCTATTGAATTTGTTGGCTTACTGTCAACATATAAATTAATTATTCCAGAGTTGTAACTATTTTCTAGTCTTCTATTAGAAATATTACCAGTAATACCACCAACTAATATTCTAATATCTGTATTTAGGAAGAAATTAATTGTTCCCAAATTGTAGCAATTTTTTATATACTCACCCGTACAATTTCCTGATATGCCTCCAATAGAAACTGTAGAGTTTTTATTAGAAGATATCTCTAACTTGGCGTTGGAAACGCAGTTTTCTATTGTTCCCATACTTTGCCCAACTAACCCACCATAATATATAGATTTCACCCCATTATCTGTTAAACTCGCACTTCCACTAGCACCACATTGCATTATTTTCCCGGAATTTCTTCCTACTAAAATACCCAAAATTATATGCATATCATTAGTTATACTGGTTATATTAGCATTTTCTACTATTAAATTTTCTATTGTTCCTCCATTAGTACTAAATAAACCTGCTATTGTTACATATTCTGAATTTTCTATATATTGGTATAAATTATAAATAGTATTGAAATTACCATTAAATATTCCTTTAAAATAATTAGTGCTAATATCTTTATCATAAATTGTTCCTATCGGTTTAAAGCCTTCTCCTGCTGTTAACAATGTTTTCAATTCTCCATCATATCCATAAGTTCCGTAATCGGTTCGATAAGCATCTACATAGGATTTTGTTGAATTAAAATCCAAACTTAATCCCAAACTTACATATTCGCCTTCATACGTATTTTCATTGGTAACATCATGGGCAAAAAATACTAAATCCTCGATGCTGTTTATTACATAAGGCTCGTTTTCTGTTCCACTTCCTTCTAATGCTCCAGGATTTGTATCAGTTACTTGCTCTACTTCTATTTCACTTGTATATTCGTAAATATAATCTTCATAGGTTGATAAAGCTGTTTGTTCTTCTGTTTGTGCTGCTTCTGTTCTTTCTTTTGCTTCACTAGCTCGTTGTAATATACCATTATATTTGTATAAAATTATTTTTAGAGCTAGCAATTTATCGTTAAAATAAATTGCTAGCTCTAGTTTTATTTTGACATTTGTGTTTGATTTATATTTCAAATTTGTTTAGATTATAATTTCTTTATTTCTTCTATTGTTAAACCTGTTGCTTTACTTATTATTTCTAAGTCTACTTTTTGCATTAAAAGATTTTTGGCTATTTGTATTTTTTCATCTTGTTTTCCTTGCTCAATGCCATGCTTTCTTCCAATTTCAACTCCAGCCTTTTTTCCAATCTCAACTCCAGCCTCTAATCCCTTATCATAGCCTGCTCCTTCTATAGCCTTTTCGTCCATGATATATTTTTCTCGTAGCTCTGCTAAATAAATTTCTCTTTCATCTTGGCTAATTTCTTCTAATACCTCTTTTGCCTTTTTTATTTCTTTATTTGACATATCTACCACCTCTGGATTTTTGATAAATTTAACCCATGAATTCAAGTTTCTGTTTTTATTTTTTTCTTGATATTTCTCGAACTTTGGTAACTCTATTATATAAATTTCCATGGCATCTGTCAATATAATTTCTGGGTATTCTTCTTCTCTTATATTCCATTTGGTTATATATTTAGCAATTGGTTTTAAATTCGTTAGTTCATAGTCTGTAATTAAAATGGCAATTCCCTTTTCTAAGGAACTATA
>CALXRH010000068.1 GCA_944390625.1 uncultured Clostridia bacterium | reverse complement strand
AAAATATATGACAGAAAAAGAAAAAATGCTAGAAGGAATTTTATATGATGCTAACTATGATGAAAATTTAATCCAAGAAAGATATAAGGCAAAAGACAAATGTTTTACTTATAATAATCTAAAACCATCTGATTTAGAAAATAGAAAAAATGTAATGAAAACGATTTTAGGAAAAACAAAAGAAAATTTTTTAATTGAACAACCATTTCTATGTGATTATGGATACAATATCGAAATTGGTGAAAATTTTTATGCCAACCACAATTTAACCATATTAGATGCGGGTAAAGTCCAATTTGGGGACAATGTTTTTATTGCCCCTAATTGTGGATTTTATACAGCAGGTCATCCATTAGATTATGAAACGAGAAATAAAGGGTTAGAATATGCGAAGCCAATAAAAGTGGGAAACAATGTGTGGATTGGTGGAAATGTGGTTGTATTGCCTGGAGTAACCATAGGAGATAATTGTGTAATCGGAGCAGGAAGTGTAGTAACAAAGGATATTCCGGAAAATAGTGTGGCAGTGGGAAATCCGTGTAGAGTTATGAAAAAAATATGACAAAAGCGACCAAAGCTTTTGTCATATTTTAATATTAGTTTTCAATACTATCATTTTGTAACTAAAAATTAAAAAGGCGTAATCTTTTTAAAACAGTATCTTTGTGTGTAAAAACAGAAAATCTTATCATTATTTTTTGTGCAAAATTAAAGAAATATCTTACTAATGGCACATTGTAATAGGTGAGTTTAACACCTTTTTTACGCACTTCATCACATGCAAATAATTTACATCCTAGGCAATCAGCTATGCATTTTCCTTCTTTTTGGTATTGACAAAGGGGTAAATTTTTAGGATAAAAAATATTTTTTAATTTGAATTCATGACAACATCCGTTTTTAATGTTGTATTTTTGCTTTCCTAAACAGATATCATTACAAAATTCACAAATATTTTTTTCTATATATTCGTTATCTAAATATTTACAAGCAGCCATATAGATATATTCTAGTCTTTCGTTTTTGTCTTTTATTTTACACGCATTTAAAGCTGCTATTAAGCTTAATCTTTTATTATCTTTTTTTTCATCTTTTTCTAAATCTAAATCTGTATCAATCATAATTTCTTTTTTCTTTCTATTGTTTCTTTTTATTATTTTTACAATTTGTTTCATACTAGCATTTAATTTTTTTTCTTCTAGTTCTTGATTTTCTAGATATACTTGAATTTCAATGCTGTCTTTTGATTCATTGATTTTTAGGTAATTTTTTTTCATTTATTTCAACTCCGTTTTTTATTTATTTACTAAAAAATACAACTGATTAGTTTTATATTTTAATTCAAGGAAAACATAAACATTGAGAAAGGAGGAACAAGCTTATAGAGCTTGTTCCTCATTGAATTCCCTTTTTCAAATATTGTGGTTAATACTCACCTCTAGCAGCTCTTTTTATCCTTGAAACCTCATCAGATGGCTCATACTGGTCCATAACCTGATCAAAGTTGTCAATAGCTTTTTGGCGTTCATACGAACTCATGTGGTCATCGTTCCAACCGATTCTCCTTGCTTGACGCAAGCGATCATCATACTCTCTGGAAGAATAGTCTAATTTTTTAGCCATATTTGTACCTCCTTAAAATAAGTGTGGTATGAAAAAGGGAAATTCAGAGAATACCTAAATAGGTACCTTAATTAATTATATAATTTTTGTCTAAGATTGTCAATATTTTACAGAAAAAAAGCAGGATTAAGTCAAAGAAGCTATTGCCAAAAGAAACAAAAAATTGTATAATAGGAGGTGAAGATTTTGTTAAATCCAGAAAGTGAGTTGGTAAAAATGAAAGCCAAAGAAGATAAAAAACTAAAAGTAGCTTACGAAAAGCTAGAATATATCAGTGGAGACGAAAAACTAAGAAGACTAGCAGAATTAAGAAGAAAGCTTATATTAGACCAAAATACTGGATTAAGAGAAGAAAGAAGAATGGGAAGAGAAGAAGGAGAGCAAAATGAAAAAATAAAAATGGCTAAAAAGCTATTAAAATTAGAAATGCCAATAGAGCAAATAGTTGAAATAACAGAATTATCAGAAGAAGAAATTAAAAAGTTAAAATAACAAGTTTAAACGAAGCCAAAAGGACCCGGTTCTTTTGGCTCTTTAACTTTCGATATATAATGCCTTAGCAATAAAAGGCACGACCTCATCAAAATCATACCAACCAGAACTTTTGCTATCATCTTCAAGACCGGTTAGGATTAGAAACATAAACCATATCATCACCATCTGTTGCCAATAAAACCATATAATGAGAAGAAGTTGTCCAACGGTTTTCCGAAGGTTTATTCCATACACAAATTAAAATAGGTCGATTCGTCTCTAAATGTTCCATTAAAGCATCTTTTGCTAAATGTGTGCTATCATAATAAAAATCAGAATTTTCAATTCCAAAAGTTTCTTCTAACTCTTGTGACATATTGTTATAATCTAAAACAGGAACATATTTTTTCCTAAGATCCTCTGGGGTATCACTTTTACCATATCCACTTAAGATAATCGCAAGAGATGTAATCCCACAACCATTTTCTTCCATAGTACCACCCCAGTAGGTAAGGTTTGCCCAAGAAGCATTACCATTTTGCTTATATTCTTTATAAGTTTTTTTGTCTTTATCTATGGTAGTAAAAGTAGTAAAATAGCCATCTTCATTATTTACCACTTGCTGTCCAACTCCTAAATATTTGTCATTTTTATCTTGTTTAATGGTTTTATAGTCAGAGTAGTTTGATAAATCTAAAAAAGGGTTGGTATCAAAATTTACAGACAAATTGCGTAAATACACAATTAAAATTAGAATCAGTATAAAAAATAGTAATTTTCTTTTATTTAATTTTTTCGTTTTTCTTTTCATCCAAAAACGCCTCCTACAACAAAAATCATAATAGCTCAAAAAGCTTAATTTCATTATACAGAAAAAGAAAGAAAAATACTTTAAGAAAAGATTAAGGTTATCTTAAAATTTTCTTATGATTT
>CALXRH010000067.1 GCA_944390625.1 uncultured Clostridia bacterium | reverse complement strand
ATTTTGTAGAATCAAACAAGAGAGGTTTTCTGTCATTTCTGTATGTGATGGGATATAAAAACGGCCATTTAATGTGGATAAGTAGTTTAACGTGTTTAAAAATTCTTTGACATTACAAAGATAAAATAAATGGTACTTGGTAATCGTTTCTTCACTAAATAAAGCGTCTCCTAAAAAATAGACATTGTCACTTGTTTTAATTCCTATCATGTCTAGTGAGTGTCCTTGGAGTGTCAACATTTCTAAGCCATTTGGCAGGTTATCCTCTATTTCTAAGACCTTGGTTTCTTTTGCCATTAAAAATTTATTTTGTAGTTCTTTTAGGGGATAGGCACCATAAAGAAAAGATGGCTCTAGGATTGGATACTCTGTAAAACACTTTTCTATTTTGTGAGCTAGCACGACGCAGCCAGTGCGGTCTTGGATTATTTTGGCGCCGCCTATATGATCCGCATGAGAATGGGTTACAATGATTCCTTGACATGTCCAGTTTTGTTCCTCTAAGATTTTTAAAATTTTTTTGCCAGCATCTTTATCGTTACCTGTATCAATTAAGTAAACGTTTTTTTCGTCTATTTTGTATATTCCGATATTGGTAGCATTTTTTATGTAATAGGTCTTTTCTCCTAATTGTGCTAGTTCCATTTTTTACTCCTTTTCTAGAGGTAATGAATCATATGCACCTAAATCATAGACTTCATAACCGAGACTTGTTAATCGCTCATAGGCAATACTACTTCTTTTCCCACTACGGCAATATACTAAAATAGTTTTTTCTTTTTCTAAGCCGATATTTTCATCTATTTCATCATAGGGAATATTTATAGATTCTTTCACGTGTCCTTCTTCGTATTCTTCTTTCGTTCTTACATCCACGATGATATAGTTATTTTCTTCTAATATTTGTTGTAGTGTTGATGTATTATACAAGGTGTTACATCCAACTAAAGAAAAACTACATAGCACGATAAGTAACAGCATCCCTATTTTTTTGCACATATTAAAAACCTCACTTCTCATTTATTATATCAAAAGATTGTTAGTGAGGGTATTTTTTATTCTGTAATTTCAAATTCGACAGAGAAATATTTCTTTTTTAATGAGGAATCTTCTAAAGCATCTTTTACTATCCGGTAAGTTCCTTTTGGAAGAGAGCCATATAACAGACTCCAGTTTATATCTAACACCAGTTTTTTGTTTCGATCTACAATGTATCCGATAGAGTTCCAACCGTAGTTTCCTTTAAAAGTCACATCAACTGGGGTCCAAGTATTGTTTGCAAATTTATCAAGACGATATTCTTCGCCATAAGTATGGGATTTGCCACTGTAATCGGTAATCTCAATCGTTGCGCCAGTCGGGGTAAGTGATCCTTCTTTGATCGTCATAGTAACACCGTCTATTTCATTTAATGTGGCATTACTCGTTATTTTTTCGCTAACGATGAGGGGATCATTTGTTTCTTCTTCTTTTAATTTGTCTGTTTCTTTGACATTGGTAATTGTTGCAAACTCAAATAAGTTTTTCATCGTATCTTCTATTTCTTTGAAAGTATAAAACGTAAATTCATAGGTTTTACCAACCACCAGATGATAGTTATTTGAAAGATTGATTGAAGTTCTTTCTTCTTTGTTATTTTCTAGGGTTACATAGATTGTTTTATCATCAATCTCTTTTATTTCTTTGATGTGGTAGGTTCTTGTAAATTTTTCTATTTTATTTTTTTCATGACCGCAGTAGGTATCATCTAACTTTTCTAACATTTCTTTATTGCCAAAATAAATATCTTTGTTTCCTTTTTCTGTATTACAGAGGATGGCTGTATAATTATTATGATAATAGAGGCTTGTTCCGCCATCATAAAGTGTTTCTTTTTGGAGACGGTCACGTAATGTTTCATTATCTAAAAACTCATTTATTTTATCTATTGTAATTTGTTTATGCTTTAAAGCGTCTTGGAGTTCATAACATTTGTTAGAGTGATCACACAGCATTATTTTTTCTATTCCATAATAGATAAAAGAACGATCTTGATATTGAAAGTTTTTTAAAAGCTCATCTTTTTTCTCACTATCGTTATGATACGCTTCTATATCATAAAGGTTGATGTTAGGGTAAGTACTTTTATAATGCGCAAGTAAAATAATGAGCAAAAGAAGAATTATAATTCCAAAAACTCCGATCATTTTCAAAGAATTTCTTTTAATTCTTTTGGTAGTTTCTAAAGATTGGATTAAATTGGTTTCCATTGTCATCATTCTTTTATCCTCAGGAATTTTCTCACCAGAAATTAGTTCATTTATCGTAACTCCTAAAGCTTTGGAAAGAGGATACAACAATGAGATATCTGGCAATCTTCTACCATTTTCCCAGTTTGATATCGCACGGTCTGTTACTCCTAATACATCTGCTAATTCTTGTTGAGTTAGATTTTTGCTTTTTCTTAAACTCACAATAAACTTGCCTATTTTTATTTGATCCATATTACCACTTCCCATTTCATTATAATATTTTCTAAAAAAAAGTCACCACACAGAATGTGGAGAACGCTTTTGCAATTGATAAATGTATGTCTTTTCTTCCTTTTTAATTTTTCCATTAATAAAATAGTAGCGTTCAAAGCACAACTTATTTTCTTTTTTTATAGGTATCATAATAATAAATCCCGGCAATCCTTCTATGATATTTGGATATTGAATACTATTACTTAATGTCGGTATCCTGACGGAGTGATTCGTAAACCTGCTTTTATGAGAATGACCAGCAATTGTAAAGTCATAAGGAAGGATTTTTTCTTCTTTACTTAATCTAGCATGATGTTCTATAGAAACGATATTATTAAAAATTTGGATAAAACATTGACCATAGCCCAGTGGGATAATGTTTCTTTTATTCATAGCTAATTCTTTTAAAATATCTATCCCGTGATGATGATATTTTTCGTCGTGATTGCCACCCAAAACATATTGTTTTAAAAAAGGTGAATCTATATATACCTCTAATATGTGATCAAGTTGTTTTAATGAATTACGATACTTTGTAGAACATCTGACTAAACCATCACCAATATCTCCGCCATGAAGCAGTGTATATATATGATTTGTAAGACAAAAGTCTATAAACATTTGATAATATTCTAATTTTTCGTCTTTGCTACCAAAATGGGTATCAGAAAATAACGCGACAGGTTTTTTTGAAATTCTTAATAAAAAGCATTCTTGATAAAAAGTTGTGGATAACTTGTTTAATGTCTCTTCATTATTTAAGAGTTTGATATTCCAAAGTTCTTCTCTTATTTTTGTTAATAACTCATATTTTTGTAAGTGATAACAATCCAAAATATCTCCTACTTTTTCTCCATTTAGTAATTCTTTTACACATTGTTCCATATAGCCCTCTAATGATACCTTACTTGAAATTAGAGAAAAAGGCAAGTATTTATTTTGGCTTTAGACTTTTTTGGAGTAGTATTCTGAAAAAGCCTGGAAAAATAGTTAATGCATGGCTAAAGAAATAGTAGAAGTATCGCAAAATAACTACTTAGTACCGATTGAATACATTTAACTATTTCATTTTTTCTTAACTCATGCGATAATGGCCCACAATGTCATTTCTATATTCTAGTATATCTTCTTCGTAACTATTTTGATAAGGATTTGCATGATGAATGATAAATGGTACGCCGTTATGATTACGATGGTTAGAAACTACTGCGATGTGCTTAGTAAATACTACGATATCTCCTCCTTGCCAAGCATCTATATCATAAATATCGGTAGTCAAAGATATAGCATGACGTTTTAAATAGACTAGAATATTATTTACTCTTCGAAAATCGATGTTTTTATCAATTACTTCTATATCATAGGCTTCTTTAGCTTTTTTTACATCTTCGTTAATTAACTCTTGGAGGTCATACCCTGCATTTTTTAGGGCAATGGCTACAACATCTGTACAGACACCATATTCATCGTTTGGGTAACCTGTAGCATAATATTTACTTTTATATTTAGGGTTCGTTGCTACATAGTCAAAAGCATTGTTTAAAATGTCGGTTTGGTCATCTATCCCATCCGCATCTTTATCTATAGTACTTATATATGTCGAAA
>CALXRH010000066.1 GCA_944390625.1 uncultured Clostridia bacterium | reverse complement strand
AGTTCTCCACTATTATAATAACTTTTAATAATTTCTACTATTACATAATTTTCAAAAAAGTTTCCAGCCATTGTTCCAGCTTCTAATACTTCACTCGTTTTCCATTTTGTTAAATACGCTGCTAATCCAGTATCTAAAAAGTATACTTTTGGTGTTTTTACTGCTCTTTTCATAATATTATTATAGTATGGTTCCAATATATATACAATATTAGATGCTACCAAAATAGATAACCATCGTTGTGCTGTAGGTATGCTGATTCCAACTTCATTGGCAATACTGTTTAAATTTAATAACTGTCCGATTCGGCTTGCTAATGCCGTCATAAATTTTAAAAAGCTAAGAGTATCTCCTACTTGTGTTAAACTTCTCACATCTCTTTCAATGTATGTGCTTACATACATTGCATAAAACATATCCACATCAATTTCTTCTTGATATACGGCTGGCATTGAGCCTTTATGGATTATATCCCAAATCTCATGATAAGAAATTGATTTTTCATATTTTTTTCTTTGATTTAAGTATTCCTCTGTTGGCATAAATGGCTCATTAAAATTTATATCTTTTATTTCTCTTAAGCTTAATCCTAGTAAATTTAAAATTCCAACTCTTCCAGCTAAGCTTTCACTAACATCTTTCATTAAATTAAATTGTTGAGAACCAGTTAAATAATATTGTGCTTTTTTTTCGCTATTATCTACTGCTATTTTTATATATCTTAATAAATTTGGGGCATATTGTATTTCATCAATGATAATTGGTGATTGATTGGCTTTTAAAAATAATTCTGGTTCTTCTACAGCTGATTGGTTTAAAATCATATCATCTAATGTAATATAATTAATATTTGGTTTTATATTCTTTAACATGGTTGTTTTTCCAACTTGTCTTGCTCCTGTTACTAATATGGTTTTAAACATTTTTTCTTGTTTTTGAATTACACTTTCTGCTAATCTTTTAAAATATTTCATATTGCGCCTCCGACCAATATAATATCTAATATTATTATAGTCGAATATTTGATTTTTGTCAATCATGTTTATTTTAAATTCCGCTTTTTTTTCATGCAAGATAAAGACAAAAAATGATTACCGCTATTTTAGCTAAATAATCATTTATTCTCCTAATATTTTATTTATAATTTTTTGATACCAAGGTTCCTCTGAATCAGAGGCCATATCAATATCCTCTGTAGATGCTTCTACATAATCTTTTTTATCTAAAGTAACATATACCTTTTGTGCATTATCCAATCTTTGCATTCCTAAATTTTGTTTGGCAGCTTCTTCAATATTACTTAAATTTAAGCTACTTTCAATACTTACCTCTAATTGACCATTTGTCTTTTCAATGGAGGCAAGTTCTGCTTTTGCATTTTGAATTTCGTTAAATTTTTCATTGATGAGTGAACTTCTATAACTTACGGCAAGCAACATTAAAAATATGGCTATAATTAAAGCAACATTTTTGTTATGTTGTTTTTTCTCTAATTTTAAAGCCTCTTTTCTTTGTTCTTCATTGATTTTAATTTGTTTTTGTATATCACTTTTTTTCTTCTTTTTTGGTGCATAATCTGGCTCTAATTTTCTTGGCGTTGTTCCATATTCATAGTCCATTTTTCTCATAAGTTATTTTTGTTCACCTCTTTTCTTTTTGTAGGTTATCTTTTTTTAAAAATTTTAAGTTTTGCACTTTTGGATCTTGCATTTTCTTTTTGTTCTTCTTCACTTGCCACAATTGGTTTTTTGGTAATTACGGTTCCTAAATTTTTCGCACCACATACACAATATGGTAGTTCTTTTGGGCAAGTACACATTCCTTTTGCACGATTCATTGCCTGTTTTACGGCTCGGTCTTCTAGTGAGTGAAAGGTAATGACACATAGCCTTCCTTGTTCTTTTAAAACATCAATCGCATCTGCTATCATTTGCTCTAATGGCTTAATTTCATTGTTAACTTCGATTCGAATTGCTTGAAAGGTTCTTTTTGCAGGATGTCCGTCTTTTGGATTTTGTCTTGGTATAGATTTTTCTATAATTTTTACTAATTCATCTGTTGTTTCTATTTTCTTTTTTGCTCTTGCAATGCAAATATTTTTGGCAATATTTCTAGAAAAACGTTCTTCTCCATATTCGTAAATAATACTAGCCAAATGTTCTTCTTTGTAGTTATTTATTACTTCTTTGGCTGTTAACCTTTGGTTTTGGTCCATTCTCATGTCTAAGTCGTTTGAACCTAAATAGCTAAATCCCCTATTTTTTTCGTCAAGCTGATAGGATGAAACGCCTAAATCTAATAGGATTCCATCTACTTTGTCTATTTTTAATTGTTTTAAGATTTCTTTTATGTCATCATGGTTTCCATGGATATAGGTTACATTTGAGTAGGCTTCTAGTTTGCCTTTAGCAGCTCTTAATGCTTCTTCGTCTCGGTCAATTCCAATTAATTTGCCTTTTTGGGGGTCTAATCTTTTTAAAATCTCATGACTATGTCCTGCTCCCCCTAATGTTCCATCTACATAGATTCCATCTGGTTTAATTGCTAGTCCTTCGATACATTCGTTTAATAATACTGGCTTATGTTTAAATTCCACTTTTGCTCCTTTGGTTATAAAAACTTATTTTGCTTACCAAAATATTTTGGCAGCTAGCATACTTTTAGAACCTAAAAAATACCAGCTGCCTTCTTCCTTAAGTATTTAGAATTCTTCCGTACTCTTTTCTCTTGTTTGTACTTCATTCTTTTGCAATACTTATCTTTTTACTTTGGTATTTTTTGCTTTTGTTTGGTTCCTTCTTTGGTAGAAATAGGGATTCTTTGGTATACTAAATATTTATGTATCTTTCCTCTAGGAGTTTTTTCTTTTGTTAAATCTTTGGTAATTTTTTTACTTTTTCTTTTGTATTTTTTTATTTTATCTTATGAAATTTTATCTTTTGTATTTTTGTCTTTTGTTTTTTAACATAATCAATTCCCCTTGACACATGTTTCGGCTTTTGATTATTATATAAACTTTTCTTTTTAGAAAAGATTATATACCAAGCATTGTCATATTTTCTGCTATTTCATCTGCTGAAATTTCTTCGTCTTTGGTTTGCCAAATCGATTTATCCCAAATTTCAAGCCTTGTTCCAACGCCAATAATGACTGCTTCTTTTTCTAAGGATGCTGCTTGTCTTAAATTGGCTGGAATTAAAAATCTTCCTTGTTTATCGATTTCGCATTCTGTGGCTCCTGCTAAGAAAAATCTGACAAAGTTTCTTGCATTTTTGTCTGATAGTGGAAGTGATTTTAGTTTGGTTTCGAAATTTAACCATTCTTCTTGTGAAAAGGCAAATAAACACCCATCTAACCCTTTGGTTAAAATAAAGGTATCTCCCATATCTTTTCTTAGCTTGGCAGGCATAGATATTCTGCCTTTTGCATCTAAAGTATGTTCATATTCGCCCATTAACATTGTTAAATTTCACCTGACTTTCTTTACCACTTCATACCACTTTTTTCCACTTCGATTAAATTCTAATACACTTTCTTTTATTTTGCAATAGTTTTTTGAAAAAAAATTTAATTTTTTTCAAAAAAGACCGTTTCTTTTTTTCTAAAAGAAACGGTCTTTTTTATTTTTATATAAATCCTATTGTTTTACACATGGTCCAGTCTGGATAATCGGTAAATGTTAGCTCTTCTTTTTTGACAGGATGCAAAAATGAGACTTCATAGGCCCAAAGCCTAATGGGTTTATTTTTCCCCCTTATCCCATATTTTTGGTCTCCATATAAACTATGTCCTGCATTGGCCATTTGGACTCGAATTTGATGGTGCCTTCCGGGTATGTAAATTGATTTTTACAAGGCTTAATTTTCTTTTATCATCATAGTTTAATACTTCATAGTCTAATTTGGCAAGTTTGGCATTTTTCTTATCTTTGGTTACTACTTTGCTGGTATTTCTTCTCTCATCTTTATAAAGGTAATTTTCTAGCGTTCCTTTTGGCTCTTCGAATTTTCCATCTACAATAGCTAGATATTTCTTTTGGAAATCTTTATTTCTAATTTGCTCACTTAATCTAGCCGCCGCTTTAGATGTTCTGGCAAATACCATAATTCCACCAACTGGTCGATCTAGTCTATGGACTAATCCAATATATACCTCTCCTGGTTTTTGGTACTTTTCTTTTACATATTGTTTTACCATCGTTAGCATATCTGTGTCACCTGTTTTATCTGCTTGGGACGGAATATTGGGTTCTTTTTCAACTACGATGATGTGATTATCTTCATAGAATATTTTCATTTTCCCACCTACCATATATGCCACAAGGCAATATCAATTTGGAATTTTCCATTGGCAACCCGATTTCTCCTGCTTCTATTTTTCCTTTATGATTTTTTCCAACTGTTAATTGTAATAGATTGGCTAAAACGGTACTAGCTATTCCTGTTGTATAGGAATTGATTAAGAAAAATAATGGTTGATTAGATAATACTTTTGAGCAAAGTTCTACTAAATCGTAAATAT
This sequence comes from uncultured Clostridia bacterium, assembly GCA_944390625.1. Lineage (GTDB taxonomy): Bacteria > Bacillota > Clostridia > TANB77 > CAG-508 > CAG-269. Next base: position 25,711 of record CALXRH010000066.1, on the reverse strand, counting down.
TGTTTTCAAATTGCCAAACTTCGCCTTTGGCTCCTCTTCCATAAGATGGTGGATCCATAATAATAGCATCATAGGTATTTTTTCTTCTTATTTCTCGATTGACAAATTTGTTTACATCATCTACTATATAGCGAACTTTTTTGTCACTTAATCCTGAGCTTACGACATTTTCTTTTGCCCAAGCAACCATTCCTTTGGAACTGTCAACATGACAAACAGAGGCCCCTGCTGATAAACAAGCAACACTTGCCCCTCCTGTATAAGCAAATAGATTGAGTACTTTTATTTCTCTATTGCTTGATTTTATTTTGTTTATCATCCAATCCCAATTAACGGCTTGCTCTGGAAATAGACCAGTATGTTTAAATCCCATTGGTTTGATGTTAAATGTTAAATTTTTATAATGAATTTGCCAATTTTCAGGTAATTTTTTATTGTATTGCCAAGCTCCGCCTCCTGTTTTACTTCTGTTATATATGGCATCTACTGTTTTCCATTTTTCTGGAAAACTTTTATTTTTCCAGATTATTTGTGGGTCTGGTCTTGAAAGTGTAATATTTCCCCACTTTTCTAATTTCTGTCCATTTGCCATATCAATTAGTTTGTATTCTTCCCATTTATTGGCTAATAGCATTTTTTAGCTCCTTCTGTTCATTTTAATTTCTTTTGAAAAGTCTTTTTCTCCATCTAAATTCTTTTCGGTTGTATTATACCATAAAACCTTGCTCTTTTCAACTTTAATTGTATTTTTCCTTCTTATCTTATAGACACCAAAGCCGCAGGAACATCCTGCGGCTTGGACTAAAAAACGTTAATTTTTATTAATTCATACACTCCCCATTTCTTCACAACTATTAATAGGGATTCTAATGTATCTCTATCAACATAAGAAATTTCTAAGTAGTCTTTAAAGTGCATAAGAAGTTTCTCGACAATAATTGCCGATACTTTTGCCGTGAAAACGTCATCCCCTCCACCCTGGTTTTTATAGGCAATTGGTGGATGTTTTCTTAGGCTCCGTACAAGTAAAGTTGCCACCTCTATAGGGGTATAATTGGGGTCGAATTTTTTAGAAAAATAGAATAGCCATTTTGTTTCATTTTTCCATTTTCTGGTTCTGATAAATGACCATCCTTCCTCATCCAAGGTCTCTAGTAGAGCTTCTTTTAGCGCTTCTTCCACAAGCTCTATGTATTCGGCAAAAGCTCTTTTGATCTTTGCTCGTTCTTCTAATTCTATTTCTCTAATTTCGTCTTGCCGTTTTTCTATATAGTCGTTGCTGCGGCTGTACACGATACTGAATAGAGTTGTTATGCCTACCCACAAATTAAAAAATGCTACTTTAACGAATAGATTCTTATCCTCCAAATAGTACCATGCTACCGCAACCAATACAACCATAACGCTGAGAGCTATTGTTATTATGGTTTTAAACTTCCGGGCTTTGTTGATTTCGTTTTCTTTCCGTTTTTTAGTTTTCATTTTTTTCCCTCCTGAAAAATTTTCTTTGAGTTAATTTGCAAGTTACTAAAAATAGTATATCACAAAAGTTAAAGATAATCAACTTTGGCATTCTTTCCAATCCGATTTCTAGCCCAAACCAAGTCTACTCATCTCTAAAATATTCATAAATTTATAAATTAACCAAAAATTGATACAAACACAAGCAAAAATAACCCCAAAAATGGTTACCATAAGCTTATGTTCTGCAATCTTTTCAAAAATTTTGCTTGTCCAGTTATTCTTCTTTTTAGCTTTTTCTAAATACGTGGTATAGCCAACTTTAAAAACTTCTTTCATATACATCCTCCTTATTATATGTATATGAAAGAAGTTTTATTTTTAGAACTTATTTTATTGATTTTGTTTTAAATATTCTAATACCTCATATTCATTATCTCGATAGGTCATCCAGTAAGATGTTTCGCCAGCAGAAATTCTAATATAAATTTCATCAAACACAAATGGTAACATAGTATCATTTCCGCTTATATCCATAAATGAATATTTTCCATATTCATCTTCTACCACAATTACATTATACTCTGGAATTTCTAGTAATGGATATATATTATTTCCACTTCTTACACTTGTACATCCGATGCTTTCGTAGATAAATCCGTCTGTTATCATATTACCTGCTATGTCGAAAAATGCCCATTTTTCATCTTGCTGTACTGGAATTAATGTATTTAAAAGAATATATCCGTTTTTTACTCCATTATAGGAAAAGGAATTTACACTTATTCCTATTTCATCATATTCTGGATAGATGATAATATTTCCATCTTCATCAACAACTCCACTTAGTCCATTGCTTTTTACAAGGTATAAATCCGAATCTTGCCCCATAGAAGTTATTTCGTCATAGATTAAATTAATTTTTCTTTTTCCATCTTCTGAAAAAACACCTATTTTACCATTACTAGACACTAAAAAAGTTTGTGAGCTACTGATAAAATTGATACTATCATATTGTGGCTCTAGTATAAAGGATGTATAATTGTTTGTCTCTACGATTCCGTATTTCCCGTTTGAACTTCTTACAATTAATAAGGCATCAAAAACAGATTTATAATTGGCATAGTTTTGATCGATTGACATTTCTCCATAATTACCAATTGCTTTACCTTCTAAACTTAGTTGGTGAGTTTGAATAATATAGTCTAATGTATAAATCGTTATAGTTTTTTTCTTTTCATCATAAGAAAATTTAACATTATATCCTTTTTCTATTCCTTGGCTTGAAGCATACAATTTTCCATTGCTTTCAAATATATCTCTATCGATATAGCACTCATCATAAGTATTGGTATTGTTTTGTAAATTTAATTTATATATTACTTTTGATTCTTTAGTAAATATTGCTACTTCATAACCTTCTCTAATAATATAGCATTTGTCATCTTCTTCGGTTTTTGGGTTATAGTCTCCTTTAAAAGTTTGATAATTAAAATCTTGGTTTACAGAATTTAGATAAGATGCAAAATCTCTTATCGGTATATAAATTTGTATTTGTCCGTTTTCATCTGTTTGAAAATCAACAATTGTATCAAAATTTTGTACTAATTTTCCGTCAATATAGGTTGTAATTTTAGTTGGATGATTCACTCTGTATAAAATTACGGCAACAATTACACTACATAATATTAAAAGTAAAATAATGATCACAATTATGATTTTTTTTGTTTTTTTGTTTCTCATTTTTTGTGTTTCTATTTCTTCTTCATCGATTAATCGCATACCCATATCCACCCTTTCTTATTGGAAAGTACAAATTTTTAAACCATTTGGTTTTTTTCATAGCCATATTTTTGATAAAATTCTTCTTTAAAAGCTAATAAATTATCATTCTCTATTTCTATTCTAACTCTTTCCATTAATTTCGTCAAGAACCTTAAATTATGAAGAGATAATAAGCGCATTCCTAAGATTTCGTTTGTTTTGATTAAATGTCTTAAATAAGCTCTTGTATAGTTTTGACAAGTATAACAATCACATTCGTCATCTAACTTATTCCAATCTCTTGCAAATTCATTGTTTCTTATCACAACTTTTCCTTTGGATGTTAAAGCTGTTCCGTGTCTTGCTAAACGTGTTGGCAAAACACAATCACACATATCAATTCCGGCAAGGGCTGCTTCGATTAAATAATCTGGTGTTCCTACTCCCATAAGATATCTTGGTTTATCCTCCGGCATAAATGGCGTTGTAAAACGTAAGATATCTAAAAATTCTACTTTCGGTTCTCCTACACTAATTCCTCCAATGGCATAACCTGGAAAATCAAGTTCTATTAAATCTTTTGCTGATTTTTCTCTTAAATCTTTATAAAATCCTCCCTGTATAATGCCAAACAAGCCTTGATTTTCTGTTTTATGTGCTTTTTTGCAACGAGCAGCCCATCTTGTTGTCCTTCCCATCGATTTTTTGGTATATTCATAAGTGGAAGGATAAGGGCAACACTCGTCAAATGCCATAATAATATCTGCTCCAAGTGCTTCTTCAATTTCCATAACCTTTTCTGGTGTAAATAAATGTTTACTGCCATCTAGATGGGAATGAAAAGTTACTCCTTCTTCGGTTATTTTCCTTAGTCCACTTAAACTAAAAACTTGAAACCCACCACTATCGGTTAAAATAGGTCTGTCCCAATTCATAAATTGATGAAGCCCACCTGCTTCTTTTACCAATTCATGTCCTGGTCTTAAATATAAATGATAGGTATTAGCAAGGATAATTTGTGCTTTTACATCTTGTTTTAGTTCTTCTGGTGACATAGCTTTTACAGTTGCTTGTGTTCCTACTGGCATAAAGATAGGAGTTTGTATATCTCCATGCGGCGTATGCACAACTCCCCTTCTTGCTCCTGAATTTTTATCAATATGTAATAATTCGTATGTAATGGCTGGCATAAATCATTTCTCCTTTTTATTTGATGGAAAGTTCCTTTAAGGCTGCTTTTATAATTTCTTCTAAACTCATATTTTGTTTATCGATGATTTTTTCCATTGCTTTTTCAATTTCTTTACTATTGTAACCTAATACTTGAAGAGCAGTAAAGGCTTCTTCTTCTTTGCTATCTTTTTCAATGGCTTTTTGGATAGCCATCGATTTTTGGTTAGCTACTGATAATTCTTCTATTTGCTGTTCTTTCTTTAATTTGTCTTTTAGTTCTAAAACAATTCTTTGTGCTGTTTTTGTCCCAATACCAGGAAGCTTTTTTAAGGTTCCTATATCATTTGAAATAATAGCAATAGCAAAATCAGAAGGCTCTATGGTACCTAGCATTGTTATAGCTGTTTTGGCTCCTATGCCACTTACAGATAACAAAAGTTCAAATAATCTTAATTCTTCTTGAGTATGAAATCCAAATATGCTAATATCATCTTCCATCACGCGATAATAAGTATGAACTTTTATGATGTCTCCTATTTTTCCTACATTTTCCATAGCTAAATCTGACATAAAAATTTTGTATCCTAGTCCTCCCACATCAATTACAATATATCCTCTTGCTTTTGCTGCTAATTCTCCTTTTATGTATGCTAACATGTTTCCTCCTTTGGCATTACCATTTTATCTCTTTTATTCTTTTAATGGCTTCGATTGAATTTTCTTGTGTTCCAAATGCAGTTAATCGAAAATAGCCTTCTCCAGATGGGCCAAAGCCACTTCCTGGTGTTCCTACGACATTTGCTTTTTCTAGTAATTTATCAAAGAAATCCCATGATTTCATATTGTTTGGTGTCTTTAGCCATAGGTAAGGTGAATTCACCCCTCCATAAACCTCAAAACCAGCTTCTATTAAACCATTTTTTATAATTTTAGCATTTTCTTGATAGTATTTTATATTTTCTAAAATTTGTTTTCTTCCCTCGTCGGAATAAGTTGCTTCTGCTGCTCTTTGCACAACATAAGAAACTCCATTAAATTTAGTGGTAGTTCTTCGATTCCATAACTTATTTAAAGATACTTTTTCACCTGTTTTTGTGTAACCATAAACCGTTTTGGGAACAACACTATAGGCACATCTTACTCCAGTAAATCCTGCTGTTTTGGAAAAACTTCTAAATTCTATGGCAACATCTTTTGCCCCTTCTAGTTCATAAATACTATGTGGTACATTTTCTTCGGTTATAAATACTTCATAAGCTGCATCAAATAAAATAATAGCTTTATTTTCTTTGGCATAATCAACAAATTTTTGTAATTCTTCTTTTTTTAGAACAGTTCCTGTTGGGTTGTTTGGGAAACATAAATAAATCATGTCTACTTTTGTTTTTGGTAATTCTGGCACAAAATTGTTTTCTTGGTTAACTGGCATATAAACGATGTTTTCGTACATTTGGTTTTCTTCATTATAATTGCCACTTCGACCTGACATAACATTGGTATCTAGATAAACTGGATATACAGGGTCTGTTATGGCAACTTTATTGTCTATACCAAAAATATCTACCATATTACCACAATCACATTTTGCCCCGTCTGATACAAAGATTTCGTCTGGTTCAATTCCTAAATTTGGAAAGTCATTTTTGACAATTGCTTCTTTTAAGAAATCATAACCTTGCTCAGGTCCATACCCTCGAAAAGTTTCTGCTTTGGTAAGTTCATCTGTTGCTTTGTGCATAGCTTGGGCAACAGCTGGAACAATTGGTTTGGTTACATCTCCTATTCCAAGTTTAATTACTTTTTTGTCTGGATTATTTTTTTGAAATTCTGCCACTTTTTTGGCTACTGTTGAAAATAAGTAGCTTTCTTGTAAATTTAAAAATTCTTCATTAATATGTATCATAAAAATCTCCCTTTCTATGAACCAAAAGGACCATTAAGACCCGGTCCTTTTGGTTCCAAATTCTCTTGATTTGTTCATTATTTTTAGTTTTTCTAAACTAAATTTGATATTTTTGAAAAACCTCATGATCGGATTTTCTTTTTTGTAGACAACAATTCTAAAGGTCTCTTTTTTAGATGCTTCTAGTTCTAAGTCAGTAAATCTTTGCTCTTTGACTGGTATAATATCCTCTAGCATAGCACTTAATTCTATATTTTCACTTATCACACTGATTTGCATTAGTTCTTTTAATTCTTTATTCATTTTTTCTATCCTTTCGTTTATTTCCATTCGATTTGTCCTTCGAATACCGTTGTGGCAGGACCTTCCATGTATACGTGATTGTCTGTTTCATTCCATTCGATTGTTAAATCTCCACCTAATAAATGAACTGTAACATCTCTTGCTGTATATCCATTTAGTATGGCAGCAACTACACTGGCACAGGCTCCTGTTCCACAAGCTAGTGTTTCTCCTGTTCCTCTTTCCCATACTCGCATTTTTAAGGTTTTGTTGTCAATTACATTGATAAATTCGATATTGGATTTTTTCGGAAAGGCCTTGTCTATTTCTAATATTTTTCCGTATTTTTCTACATCAAACTCTTTTACCTCTTCTTGGATAAAGGTTACTGCATGAGGATTTCCCATGGATACACAGGTAAAGGTAAATTGTTTATCTTCTGCCTGTAGGTTTAAATCTTTTACTGGCATTTGTTTGGCTATTACTGGAATTTTTTCAGGTTCTAAAATTGGCTCTCCCATATCGACTTTAGCTAATTTCATTTTTCCATTTTCTGTAGTAAGCTGAAGTGTTTTGATTCCTGCTAATGTTTCGATTGTTATCGTCTCTTGCTTGGTTAGCCCTTTGTCATACACAAATTTTCCTACACATCGAATGCCATTTCCACACATTTCTGCTTCGGTTCCATCGGAATTAAACATTTGCATTTTAAAGTCTGCTTTATCTGATTTGTCGATTAAGATTAGTCCATCTGAGCCTATCCCAAAATGTCGATCACTTACAAATTTAGCAAATTCTTGTTTTTCTTTGATTTCTTGATGGATGGCATCCATATAAACATAGTCATTTCCTAAGCCGTGCATTTTTGTAAATTTTAACATAAAATCACCTCTCGCATTTATGCTATTATTATATTCGAAAGAAAAAAAAATATCAAGGATATTCTTGATATTTTTATGATTTCTTGTCACAGTTTACTATGAAAAATAAATTTGCGGCCCTCAAGTAGTTATTGGTATAAACACTATGTAGTGACGAATGTGACCAGAGTTGCTAATAGAGCGTATTAATATAGATAAAATGAGGAAGCACGAAAAATGTAGTGAGAGGCTCATTTTATCTATGTTTATACGCTCTTTAGCAACGTCGGAAGCCGAGGAACAAAATAGTGTTTATACCAATAACTACTTGAGGGCCGCAAATTTATTTTCATAGTGAACTGTGACGATTTCTTAAATTCCTAATTCCTTTAAAAATTTTCTTCCTTTTTTCATTAGTTTCTTTTTGTCTTTTGTGGTTGTTTCATTATACATCCAAACAACACCGGCAGACACTAAAGTTCCTATCATTACACCTTTTACAAATTTCATCATAAAACCTTCCTCCTTATTTTTTATTTTTGATATTGTTATTATTTGTTTTTTTGTTATTTCTATACTCTTTTTTTAAAGAATAAATTTCATTTAGGCTAACTCCTATTAAAAATAAACCAAAAAATTTTCTAAGTTCTGTAATTGGCATATTAATTGATAATTTTGCTCCTAGGATGGCCCCTATTATCCCAGCAATTATAACAGGAACTGCCACTTGATAATGGATATTTTTATTTTTGATATTGACAAAGATTGCCGTAATACAAGTTGGAATAAAAAATACTAAATTAGCTCCTTGTGCTAAATGTTGTTCTGTGTTTAAAAATGTGGTTAATAAATAAATTAAAACCGTTCCGCCACCGCATTCCCATACTACTGACAAAACCCGAAATTACACCAAATACAATTTCCATCTTTTTGTTCCTTTCATAGGATTCCTATCATTTTTAAGCCTACATAAATTAAAAATATCGCAAATGTAATTTTTAAAATATAACTCGGTATTTTATTTAATATTTTGGATCCTACATAACTCCCAATGGCTCCTCCTATGGCACACAATATACCAATTTTCCAATCCATATAATTGTTTTTGGCATAGAAAAAACTGGTCGTAATTACCATTGGTAAAATACACATAATGGAGGTTGCTCTTGCCTTTACCGCATCTAAATTTAAAAAATAGGAAAAAGCCGGAACTAAGATTAAACCTCCTCCTGTTGAAAATAGCCCTGATATAAATCCTGCGATGATTCCAATTGCTATTTTTTTTACCATTTCTTTTTTTCTCATATGGTTAGTATTTCATTTTTTCGAAAAAAAATTCAGAAAAATAAAAAAGGAACCAAAAAGACTTAAGTCCCTTTGGCTCATTTGTGTATTTCAAAAACATCTTTACTTTCTCCACATACTGGACAAACCCAAGTATCTGGTAAATCTTCAAATTCTGTTCCTGGTGGTATTCCTGCTTTTTCATTTCCTGTTTTTGGATTATAGATATATTTGCAAACACCACATTCGTATTTTTCTCCTTTTTCATCTTTTTCTGTTAAAAAGTTTCGATATCCTAAAAATAGTGCTGCTATTACCATAAGTAAGAATGATAGCGCTTTCCAAATTCCACTTTCTAATATAATAATTGCAAATAGTCCTAGTGCAGCACTTACGGCATACAAAACTAATACCGCTTGTTTTTGAGAAAAGCCATTTGCCACTAAACGATGGTGTAAATGTCCTTTATCTGCTTTGAAAATTGCTTTTATGGATTTTCCTTTTATAATTCTTCTTATGATGGCCCAGGTTACGTCAAATATTGGTAACCCTAGTACTAAAATAGGAAGTGCAATAACAACTGCTGTATAGGTTTTTGCAACACCTAATATAGATACTACCGAAAGAATATACCCTAAAAAGTTAGAACCAGTATCGCCAATAAAGGTTTTGGCTGGCGAAAAATTAAATGGTAAAAATCCTACTAATGCTCCAATTAGTGATGTAATCATTAAAATAGCTATCATAGGTGAGTCATTTAAGGCAAAAATAATGAGTAAGGATATACACGAAATTAAGGCAATTCCGGATGATAGCCCATCTAAACCGTCAATTAAATTGATAGCATTGGTAATAACCAGTATCCAAATAATGGTTGCTATAATCGATACCTCATAAGATAATCCTAAACTATTAAAATAAGGTATTTCTATGTTATTGATTTGGACACCAAAAGCTACTGCAACAACAGCTGCTAGAACTTGTCCAAATAGTTTTTGTAATGGTTTTAAGGTTTTGGTATCATCGATTATTCCGGTAATAGTTATGATGATAACACCTAGTCCAATTCCGATTAATTTTTTAAAGTATTGGTTGCTGTCAAATAAGTTGATACTTCCTTCGATACTCATAACAGCAACTAAGTAGATTAATGATATGGCAAACCCTGCAATTACAGCAACTCCTCCTAATTTAGGGATTGCTTTTTTTCTCATTCTCCTGTCGTCTTTTGGAATATCAATTGCTCCTATTTTTTTTGCTATTTTTATAGAATATGGGGTTACCATAAATGCTACTATAAACGCTAATAAGAACGATATTGCTATATTTCCCCACATAGCTTAGCCTCCTTATTATTTCATATTTTCTTTTTCGATTTGATTTATCATTTCGATTCTCTCTTGATATCTTCCACCTTTAAATTCAGTTCCAAGCCACATTCGAATCATTTTAATGGCTTCTTCGATTGAGGTATTGTTTCCACTGATTGTTATGACATTAATATCATCATCTGCTTTGGCAAATCTTGCTTCTTTTTCGTCTACAACAAGTCCTGCTCGGATTCCTTTATATTTGTTGGCTACGATTGCCATACCACAGCCTGACTTACAAAGTAAAATTCCTTTATCACACTCTTTTTTTACAATTGATTCGGAAACTTTTTGGGCATAGATTGGGTAATCGGTTCTTTCTTCTGAATCGGTTCCAAAATCTTTGTATTCGATTCCAATTTCATCTAAATATTTTTTGATTTCTTCTTTTAGTTTATATCCTCCATGGTCACTGCCAATTGCTATCATTTTTCTTCCTCCTTTGAATTTCTTCTTTTTTACTATAACATAATTTAACCTACAATTCAATAAAAAAACCGAAAAATTTGTAAGTTTCTGCAATGGTTAGCCAAAAACGAAACCTTGAAAAACTACAATACTTGACGAAAAATATTACTTATGTTAATATAAAAGCAGTTTAAAATTATTTGGAGGCTTTTTATGAACTTTTTTATAGATTTTGACCACACCTTATACAATACCCCACTGCTTACCAAGGATATGTTAACCACTTTAGCTAAATATATAGCACAAAATTCTAGCGACCATTATGAGGCAATTTTAAAAAAACTGACTCAAAAATTTAAAAGAGGTGCTAACAATATATTTGATATATACAAATTAATTGCTTATTTTTCAGAAACAGAATATGGCTATGATGAGCAAAAGGCAACGTTTGTTATAAACAATGTCATAGCTAAAGGCAAAAAATATCTTTTTGATGATGCTATTCCCTTTTTACAATACTTAAAAAAACAGCAGCATAAAGTCTATATCTTGTCATATAATGAAAATGAAGTATATTTTCAAACCGTCAAAATCGCAGGCTCTAGTTTACTAAAATTGGTAAATGGCGTTTTTCCGACTATCACGCTAAAAGGGGATATTCCTTTTGATTTTTCGAAATGTATATTTATCGATGATAAACCAAAAGATTTAATTTCCATTTATCAAAAAAATCCTTATGCCATTTTTAGAATTAGACGCCCAAATGATACTTATTCTGATTTAGAAACCGACCTTCCTATACCAGAATTTTCAAGTTTAAATGAACTCAAGAAAAAATTAGAAAAAGATGAAATTCAAAAATAAATACATGAAAACATTTATGGAGGAATCAATTTATGAGAAGAAAAAAAATAGTACTTTTAGGTGGAGGTACAGGTGCTTCCACAATTTTACGAGGCTTAAAATATTTCCCTGTTGATATAACAGCTATTATAACCGTTTCCGATAATGGAAGAAGCACCGGCAGACTTCGCAAAGAATTTTCAACACCTGCTGTTGGCGATATTAGACATGTTTTAAGCAATTTGTCTACTCTTCCTAGTGAAGTAAAAGACATTATGGAATATAGAATGTCTACTTACAGTGATTTAAATGGGCATGCTATGGGAAATTTGCTTTTAACTGCTTTTTACCAAAAAACAGGAAGTTTGAAAAAAAGTATTGAATATTTTAGTCAACTTTTAGGAGTAGAACATACTGTTCTTCCACTTTCTGAAGATTGTTTAACTTTAATGGGAGAAACGGAAGATGGCGAAATTATTGAAGGAGAAGATGAAATTACCCATGCTAATAAACAATACAAAAGAATTTTCTATAAGGAAGAACCAACCATTTCACAGGAAGTTTTTGATGCCATTGAAGAAGCTGATTTAATTTTATTAAGTATGGGCAGTCTTTATACTAGCATCATGCCTCACGTAATTTGCCAAAATGTTGTAAGTGCCATTCGTAAATCTAAAGCAAAAGTTATGTATGTTTGTAATGCCATGACGCAACCTGGCGAAACGGATAATTTTGGTGTTAGTGATCATGTTAAAACTTTAGAAAAATATTTGGGTAAAAACACGATTGATAGTGTCATTGTAAGCAATACAGTCCTTCCACAAGAGATTCTTGACAAATATGCAAGAGAAGAAGAAAAAGATTTAGTGAAAATTGATTATGATAATATCAGCAAAGGTAACTATGAAGTATTAGAAGATGACTTACTTGTAACAGATGACGGAACCATAAAACATGATAGTTTGAAATTAAGTTCTATTATCTTCTCTTATTTGATGAGAAAATAAAAAAACACTTGCCAAATGCTTAATTTTGTGCTAAAATATGATATGTTGTATTTTAGAGAAGAAAAAGGAGGTGCAAAAAATGCCAAACATCAAATCAGCTAAAAAAAGAGTTAAAATAATTGAAAAAAAGACTTTAAGAAATAATATGATTAAATCAGGATATAAATCAGCTGTTAGAAAATTTGAAGAAGCTTTACAAGCTGGAAAAAAAGAAGATGCCAACCTACTTTTTGTTCAAGCTACTAAAAAGATCGATCAAGCTTGCTCAAAAGGTGTTTTAGCAAAAAATACTGCTGCTAGAAAAAAATCAAATTTAGCAAAAAAATTAAATGCAGCTATGGCTTAATCTTGAATTTAAAAAATTATGCATAGTTTTTTAAGGGATCATTAGGACCGGGTCTTTTAGCACTAGTGCTAAAAAGCCCCGGTCCCAATGGTCCTTGCTTAGAATAAAAATTGCAAAATTAAAACAATAATCACACCTGGTACCCCTAAAAATCCTACAATTAAAGCAGAAAGCCAATTAATATCTAATACAAGCCCAAAGTTTGAACCAATTAGATTTAATAAAAACAATACAACTCCCCCGATTAAAGCATTTAGCATTAATTTAATAATAATTTTAAAAGGTAATGCTAAAATTTTTAATACCACAAATAAAATTAAAACAGCTATAAAAAAGCTTACATATCCCATGTTACAACATCCTTTCTTTTCATTCTTTCGTAAATTTTAAAACAAATCTTCTAAAACCTTTTATTTTCCTTAGAATCTTTTGCTTTTTATAATTCCTGGTAAATATAATAAGATATACAAAATTTTATTTAATTTACTCTTTATTACATTAGCATTAAAATTATTTTTTGTCAAATAACCAAATAAAATATAATGTTTTAATACATATAGTCTCTTTTTCCAAAGTACACCCTTCATATCTTTTTGTAAAATTTCTTTAAAATACATATAGTATCCATATGGATATTTTTTAAAAGTTGCATGAATATTTTTTGTATAACCATCTTCTCGATAGCTACCTTGTTCAATCACCTCATTGATAGCTAATATTTGATAGTTTTTATCCATTTCATGATACATTCTTGCTTCTGTTATAAATTTTTCTTCTTTTTCTAACCTATGTACATATTTTTTTCTTATTTTACTATTAAATACAATTATTTTTTCTCCTTCTATGTCTTCTTTAAAATATAAATCAAACATAGTAGTAATTTGTTCATTTTCCTTAAACTGTTTTCCACTTATGGTTCCATTATTTTCTTGTTTTAAAAATACCATTCCATATAAATTTTGATTTTCTAGAAGTTTTTTGGCGTTTTTTTGTATTTTGTCAAAAGCATCTTCTGTGAAATAATCGTCTGAGTCACAATCTACGATTAAGTCTCCTGTTGCTAATTTTACTGCTTCATTAATTGCTGCCATTTTCCCACTGTTTTTTTGGTATTGATATTGTATGGCTATTTTGTTTTCTTCTATCCATTTTTGTACTTGTTCTTTGGTTTGGTCTGTTGAACCATCATCGATGATAATCCATTCACAGTTTAATTCATCAGTTCGGTTTTTTTGGATGGTTTCATATAATTTAGGCAAATAAGTTCCCCTATTGTAGGTTGCTGTAAGAATACTTAATTTCATTATTTTTCTCCCAATATTTTTTCTATTTTTTGAATTAAATCCTCATTATCATATTTTATTTTCTCTTCCTCAAACACAATATTTTTCTTCAATACTTGCTTTAACCCCTCAAAAATGGCATCTTCTGTATTTTCTAGTATCCATTTTTTCGAATAGTTTTTTACCGCTTCTTTGGCAGCTGTATTGGTTATGATAATATTTTTATTTAAAATTTTCGCCTCTTCAATTACCATGCCATATCCTTCAAATTGTGATAATAAAACAAAATAATCTGCTCTTTTTATATAGGGATATGGATTTTCTCTTTTTCCCATCAAAATAAAGGTATTTTCTACTTTTAATTCTTTTATCTGATTTTCTAAATTTTCTTTTTCCGGTCCTTCTCCAATGACATAGATTTTATGTAAAAATCCTTCTTCCATAAGTCTTTTATGAACACGAATCAGTCGATCCAGCGCTTTTTGCTTAACAAGCCTTGCCACGGTGATGATTGACACGATATTTGGGTCTATTTCCTCTGATTCTATCTTTAAGTTTGATTCTTCTAAAATTCTTGTTTTATCTATATAATTATAGATTACTTCTTGCTTTTTTTCTAAATTAGAATCTTGATAAAACTGATTAAAAGAGTTTTGGTTGTCTTGACTCACAAATATTAGTTTATCATATTGATTGTAAATTTTTCGATCTATTTTTAATTTCAATTTTGCTTTTAAATCATTTCCAAACACTTTAGCTATATCATTATGAATCCATGCAATTTTTTTATTTGCTTCTCCAAATTGAAATATTCTTGTAATAGGCCCCTCCAAAAAAGCTATTTCAATATCAAATTTTCCTTTTAGGTATTTTTTATAAATGGATTTTCCACATTTTAATACATAAATGGGGATAATTTTTTTTTGAAAGCCATTCATCTCCTCATAAGAGTTCGAAAATAATCTTATAACTTTTATTTTTTTATCGAGCTGATTTTCAAAAGCACCCTTCCCATAGAGGGTAAAAATCGTAATATCATATGTGTTTTTTAATCGATTTGCTAAATCGACTAGCACTCTTTCAGCCCCACCGATTCCAAGACTGGTTATTCCAAATACTATTTTCTTCATTCTTTTTCCTTTCTACTCTATGGGAAACGATTGGCACGGACTATACTTAAATCAACCTTCTCTGTTATTTGCTCTCCTGCTCCTGTTTCTGTAAATTGCCATGCAATCATTTTCTCCATTAGTTCTTGGTTTTGCGCCGCTTCTTGATTGGTTTTGGAATACCAATAGTCAGGCACTGCATCTTCTAAAGGATAATAAGATAACCAAAATTTTGTATCGATTTGAGAGAAATATTGATTGGCTGTATTTGCATTGGTATAGATAATAGAAGAAATATCATTTTCTTCTAATTTTTGAATTAATTGCTCTACTAAATTTGCTCTTATATCCCATATTTCTCCTGTTCTAGTTTCGATATTATTATATCTTTCAATATCGATGGCAATTGGCAATACACAATACTCACCTGCATTTTGCTCTAAAAAATTAACAATCCACTCAGCCTCTTCTTCAATTTCTTCTGTATTGATAGCTTCATCTACAAAATAAAAACCATAGGGAATTTTTAAATATTCACATGCATCCACAAAGGTTTGATATTCTGTATCGATATAAAAATTTCCTTCTTTGCCATAGCCTCTTCCACCTGCTCTTATATAAACATATTGAATATCATTTTGAACTAAAAATCGTTGGTAATCGTTTTTATTTTTTATGGTTTCATATTGTATATTAAATTTGGAAACATCAGACATCAATACCATTTCGTCTCCACTTTTTTGATAATAATCTGCTTTATCTTGCGGAATATATCCTTTTTTATCATCGGTTTTTACTTCATACCAAATACTCCCATCCTCTTGGGTATATTCTTGTAAAATATAAATATTACTACCGATTTCTAACTCTTTTATTACTTTGGATTCCTTGTCTGCTTTTTTATATAATGGTGTATTTTCTTCCATTACAACTGCGTGTATAGAATTTTCCATCTCTTCCTTTTCTTTTTCCATAAAATAGTTTGTTATATTGAAAATGATACAAACTATTAACCATGCTCCAATTACTAGTATTGTATTTTTCTTATTCATTTTTTTCCTCTTCTACTATTTCTTAATTTTTCATAATAAAAACCATCCCCATTTAAATAAGCTAATAAAATTGCCATTGTCATACTAGATAAGTTAAAAAACACATAACCCGAAAGGGTAGAAAGTGCAATGGCAAGAGCACTTCCAGCTAAATACATAATTCTATCGATTTGAATATTTTTTCTATCTTGATAGGCCTTATAACAACTATATAAAAATAGAACTAAAAATGGTCCAAAATATAGTATAAATCCAATGAAGCCAAAGTTATATAGCAAAGCCGGCACTTCCATTTCCATTACCAGTTCTCCTGTTTGATTTTTATAACCATTTCCAAATAATAATAAACCTATGCTTTTTTGTTCTTTTAATAAAAATGTATTATAAATAAACTGTTGGGCTCTTAAGTTTACATTGGATAATTTTATTTCTCTAGCAAATTCACATAATTTTACAATGGCATTTTGTTCTTCTTGTGACATATAGGTTTGTGGTAATGTTCCTGCTTGTATTTGCTTATATAAATTCAAAATATCTCCTGTAACATATCTTTGTTCTTGGGTTTGTTCATCAATGTTATTGATTTCATTTTGTTTTAATTGTTTTCTTCTTTCTAAGGTTTTAGGACCGAATAGGCATAAAACAATAACTGCAACTACAACAAAAAGTGCTATGATTACCATTTGTTTTTTGGATATTGTATGGTTGTCTCTGATATATAGTAATAGTTTTCCAATGGCAAAAATTCCTAAGATTAAGCTAAATCCAAATAGTCCTGTTCTCATACCAGAAAATAGAATTAAATAAATTCCTGTTAAAATGATTAATCCTATTTTTTTCCAATCTTTTAAATCTAAATCTCCAAGTAGAATACATATACTTAAAAGTAAAACAGTGCATAAACTATTTCCAGATTCAAAATATCCTTTATATCCAATACCCTCTAAATAGGTAGATGATGAGGTTCCCGTTAGTATTGCTATCCATAGAGATAAGATATATAGGCTTAAACTGATATAGACAGATTTTTGTATTTTGGCTTTGTCTTTTATTACTGTAAAAAAAATAAATAAGTTGATAATCATAAATGAATAATTGATGATATATTGTAATTCGTTTTTCCAAGTTCCATAAGAGCTGTCATTATGCAATTTTTGAAAAGTTTGTAAATGAATGATTGCATAGATTGTGTAAATCACAGCTATCATTATTTTTTGTTTTTTGTTTTTTTCTCGGAAAAATAGTATGATAAATACAATGCTAGGTATCAACGGTCTTAATATGGTTGTCGGAGAAATCGATGTTGCAAAGTGGTTTCTAAATAAAAAGCTTATGATATCTAGAATTGGACAAAGACATATAAATAGGCACATAAAATTTTCCAGTGTTAATTTCTTCTTTATGGTATCTAGCACGTTTTTTCTCTCCTCTATTTTTTTCATATATTGGTGTTATTAGACTGTAATTTTTAGATTAATTGCAAGAAAAAGCAATATATTTTATAAGTAATCTTATTATTGCTTTTTATATAGAAATTTTTTAAGTTTTTCTTTTTTAAAATTTCGTTTTTTCTCCAGTTGGGAAATTTGGTCTGGATATGTTCCCAATTTTCTTTTAAGGCTTGTTTTCTTTGTATTTTGTCTTTTATTTTGCACATTCTTTTTAGCGAGCTGCATAGCAAAAATCTGACATAATTATATTCTAACTCAGTTTTATATTCTTCATAAAATCCTTTTTCTTGATAATAGGAAATGACATTTTCCAGTACGGTAAAGATTTCTTTTGTTCTTATGTTTTGTGTGTTTGCAATAGAATCTTCCCTTTGCGTATAATGAATAAAGCATTTTTTTACAAAAGCTACTTTATTTAAATACGGAATTAATTGATAAAAAAATTCTACATCTTCATATCTTAATCCTAATGGGAATTCTATTTTTTCTTTTTCGATGATTTTTCTTTTAATTAATTTGTTCCATGCTACCACTCTAGCCTTTTCTAACATTTCTTTTTTCGTTTGGTAAATAGCTCCTATGTCTTTTTTGGTTTTGTTTGGATATTCCCATAGAAAATCACATTCGACCATATCCGCATTTTCTTTTTTGGCTACTTGGTACATTTCTTCATAAGCGGTTCTCTCAATGTAGTCATCTGAGTCTAAAAAAGCAATGTATTCACCGGTTGCATGAGGAATTCCGAAATTTCTAGCACTTGATAGTCCACCATTTTCTTTTTCTAGGTATTTGATTTTATTTTTGTATTTTTCTAAATAGGGGATTATTTTTTCTTTTGTGTTATCGTTTGAACCGTCATTGACTAGGATGATTTCGATGTCCTCTATGGTTTGATTAACTACAGAGTTTAAACATCTTTCTACATAATTTTCCACATTGTAGACCGGTATGATTATACTTATTTTTGGCATTTTTCTTTTCTTCCAATCTTTTACCTTTTTTTAATTTTTTCTATTGCCATTATATAATATAAGTGTATTTAATTCAAGTAATCTGTTAATTTTTAATTGTTTTTGCTTTGAACTAAATGAGCTTGTGCTCGATCTGCTAATTTTTGGTATTTTACTTTTTTGTCTTTTATTTTTTCTCCTAATTCTGGAAGGATTCCAAAATTTGCATTCATCGGTTGAAATTTGTTATTTTCTGTGGATATATATTTGGCAAGTGCCCCAATCATAGTATAGTCAGAAAAGGTTATGGGTTCTAACTCTATTTGTTCGATTCTACTTTGATATCTTTTTGCAGCATTTATACCAGCAACTAGACCAGATGAAATGGATTCTACATATCCTTCTACTCCTGTTATTTGCCCTGCGAAGTAGATGTTATGGTTGTTTTTAAAGTTGTACGTTTGATCTAATAATTTGGTAGAATTGATGTAAGTATTTCGGTGCATAACCCCATATTTTACAAATTCTGCATTTTGCAAACCTGGTATCATTTGAAATACTCTTTTTTGCTCTCCATATTTTAGGTTTTTTTGAAACCCAACCATATTATAGATACTTGCCATACTATCATCTTGTCTTAATTGTACAACCGCATAAGGTCTTTTTCCTGTTCTTGGGTCATCAAAACCTACTGGTTTTAAAGGTCCAAATCTTAAAGTATCACTTCCTCTTTTTGCCATAATTTCTAATGGCATACATCCTTCAAATATTTCTCTTTTTTCAAAATGATGTAAAGTTACAATTTCAGCAGAAATTAATTCCTTTACAAAGTTTTCGTATTCTTTTTGATTCATCGGCAAATTGATGTAACTAGCATCTTGGTCCTCTAACCTGTTTTTCCACTCTTCTATAGTTTCTTCTTTTTTCTTTTCTTTTTCATATCGATTTCCATAAAATGCTATGTTAAAATCGATACTTTCTTTGGTAAGAATGGGAGCTGCCGCATCATAAAAAGCAAGGTTGCTTTCTCCTGTAAGCTCTATGATTTCTTTGGATAAATTTTCCGAAATTAAAGGTCCTGTTGCAATAATTACCATTCCTTCTTCTGCTAATTGTTTTACCGTTAGGTTTGTTCCAATTTCTTGATGGATAACTTCTATCAAAGGATTTTTTTTGATTTCTTCGGTTACTCTTTTGGAAAAGATTTCTCGGTCTACAGCTAAGGCTTGTCCTGCTGGTACTTTGGTTTCATCTGCTATTTTTATCAAAAGAGAATCCAAATGTCTTAATTCTTCTTTTAATAGACCACAAGCATTGGTATGTAAGTTGGATTTAAAGGAATTACTACAAACGATTTCTGCTAAGTTTTGATTGGAATGGGCAGGTGAAAATTTTGTTGGTTTCATTTCATATAGTTTTACTTTAATTCTTTGTTTGGTTATTTGGTAGGCCGCTTCTGTTCCAGCTAAACCTCCTCCTATTACTACGATGTAATCTTTCATAATTGGTCTCCTATTCTATTTTTATTCACGTTCTAAAGAATCCTCTGTTGTTTTTTCTGGGTCTTGCGTTGTTATGGTAGGTTCGTCAATATCTCCTAAAATAAAGGCATTTCTTGAGTACAGGTTGTTACAATAATTCCGGACCTAATTTTTAATCCTGTCTCGATCTCTTCTGACTCAAAAAATTTTTTACAAAATTCTGCATTTTCTTGTGTGCTTGATGATAATGTTTCTGACATAACATCTTCTGGATTGATTCCTGTCTCACGAAGAAATTGTTCTGTTAATTTTGCTGTATGTTTTTGATAATCCTCTTTTCAAAAATCATTTATTATGGAATTAATTATACTATATCTTAGAAAAAAAATAAAAATTCTATATCTACTTATTTAAAGTAATTCTAGAATTTCGTGGGAGTATTTTATGGAGCGTTTAGGAAGGTTATTTGCGAAAAATTTGCTTAATTCTCAAAGCGTTCCTCCCACATTTGCTCAAAAAATTAATTCGATTCATCAACTGGTATAATTAATATAACATATGCCTAATAATTTTCAATAAAAATCATCAAAAACATTGATAAAATTAAAAAAATATCATATAATATAAGTAAGGAAAGTAAGGAAAAAGAAAGGAAGTGATTTTATGGAATTAGCAAAAGTAACTACCAAAGGACAAGTAACTATTCCAAAATCAATTAGAGAATTGTTAGGATTGAAAGAAGGAAGTAAAATTATTTTTATTCAAAAGGGCAATGACATAGTTATTCAAAATTCAGCAATGCTTGCATTAGAAAAAATACAGGATGCTTTTGATGGAGAAGCAAAAAGACTTGGTTTAGAAACAGAAGAAGATGTTGTAAAAATGATAAAAGAATTTAGAAAAAATAGAAAGAAGGATTAGTATGAAAGTAATGTTAGACACTAACATTCTTGTTTCAGCATTTGTATTTAAGAGCAAGATGATGAATCAACTAATCTATAAACTTTCTACAGAACACGAAATAGTGATTTGCTCATATACAATTGAAGAACTAAAAGAATTAATAGATACAAAATTTAAAGTAACACAAAAGGATTTAGATGAATTTTTAAAAGATTTTCCCTTTATTTTAGTTTATTCTCCAACCACAATAGAGAATAAATTATTTGAAATAAGAGATAAAGATGATTATATTATTTTGCATACAGCTATTATTGAAGATGTTGATGTTTTTATAACAGGCGATAAAGATTTTAACGATATTGATATAGATAAACCCGAAATAATGAATGCAACTGAATTTTTAGAAAAATATTGCTAAATACACTCCCATAAAGTTCTAAAAATATTTATTTCAAATAACTTTAGAATTTTGTGGGAGTAATTTTTGGAGCAGGTAGTGGGAATCGAACCCACGTAGCTAGCTTGGAAGGCTAGGGTTCTACCATTGAACTACACCTGCAACTTCTCTTTAATGCTTTATTATTATACCATCTTTTTTTAATTTGTCAAGGACTTTTCGAAAATTTTTTTAACTTTCCCCATTTTTATTGAATTTTGTAAAATATACTGGTATACTATATATAAAAATAGAGTAGGAGTGTATAAATATGAACGATTTTAAAGAAAAATTAAAATATCATACCAATACCATATCAGATGTACCAAAAAATATCATTTCAAAAGAAGATCGTCTTTCACATAAAATAAAGAAAGCTGCTATGATTGGTGGATTATCTATGATGGCTGCCATTTCATCTGTTGGATGTTCTAAGTCTGAAACTAAGAAAACAACTGAAGTTACACAACAACAAGTATCAGATTATGATTTAGAAACAGAATTATCTGAAAATGACAAAGCCAAAAAAAGTTTAATAGAAGATACCCAAACACTAATCGAAACCATTGAAAATTATCCTGATAAAGAACTTTCTGATGATGACTCTCTAAAGCTTGAAAATTTATTATTAAAATATGTATTTATTGAAACTTCTGTTAATTATCAAGGAAATATTTCGTATAACAGTATCATTCCTGAAAGAAATAATTCTCAGCTAACCGGTACTTTTCGTATCAATCCTGAAGAAAAAAAATATATTGAAAATTATATAGATTATGAAAGTAAAGGGTTACTTTTAGATTCTGCTGCTACACAATTATTTAATAACTATTATTCTAATGCTTTTGGAGAAAAATCATTAAAAAACGCATTATCTACTTTATACAAGGTGGAACTTAACTTAGGAAGACAAAACCATGAACTTATCGAAAATTTATCTTATGAAGATTTGGTAAATTTAATGAAATCTTCTTATGTTTCAGCTTACAATAATATGCTTACTGCCAACAATCAAAATACTTCTGAACAAACTATTAATGCTAGTGATTTTATCTTATATATTAACCAAGAAAATGATGGTCAATATAGCTTAAGTAGTTATAAAATTGATGATGATGGTTATCATTCTGTTTTTGAAACAACTTTAGATTCCAATAATGTTAAAGTAATTGATGATTATGTAAATACTTATTCTACTTTTTATAATGATAGTTCAGATATTGATGCTATCCTATCTAATTTGAAAACTGCTAATGAAGAAAATCAAGTTTCTGAAGAAGAACTAATTGAACAACTTACCGATATAGCTTTACACCCTGAAAAATTAGAGGCTTACTTATATAGAACTGGTCTTGATTCCTACTCTACAGAAATAAATGATGATGGAAGATAAAAAGCTATTTTTGGGGACGGAAGAAAAATTCATTTTTCCTACGTCCCTAAAAATAGCACAATCATTTTGCAGAAAAATCCTCATAAATTTTTGTAACTTCTATTTTTGATTTTCCCTGTTTTATTTTTTCATCAGCCTTAACAATTAAATCTACATCATAAACTTCTTTTAAATTCGTAACATTTTCTTTTTTTTGTCCTACAACGCTATTGACATCGATTGGATTTACCGTAACTACTACTTCTTTTACTTTGGTATTTAATTTTTTGATTTTGTCTACAATAACATCATTCCACATGCTTGCTTCTACTAATTGCCTAAAAGCCGGATGAAATGGTCCAGCTACCACTTCACTTTTTTGATTTTCTGAATCAGCTATGGTATCTGTTGGTTGAAGTCCAATTCGAATGACTTCGATATTTTTTTTAGCAAATAATTTTACTAATTCTTTACATGTTTCAACTGCTTGTACAACAGTTAATGCCTTGTATTTTCCTTCTCGATATTCTTTTTCTAATTTAGTATTTTTAATAACTAAAACCGGATAAATTCTTACCATTTTTGGTTTTAATTTAATTAATTGCTTGGCAGTATTAATTTCGTCTAAATGTGTACTTTCTGGAAGTCCAACCATCATTTGGTGTCCTAAATCAAAACCATAAAATCGAATTAATTTAGATGCTTTTTTTACATCCTCAAAAGTATGCCCTCTTTCTGCTTTTTGTAAAATATAATCATTGGCTGATTGTACTCCTAGTTCGATTGTTTTTACTTTGTACTTTTTTAATCTTTTTAATATCTTTTTGTCGATATAATCTGGCCTGGTGGATATGCGTATACTTTCGGCTTTTCCTTGTTTGATGTATTCATAGGCTACCTCTAGCAACTCATTTTGTTTACTTTCATCAATTCCAGTAAAACTTCCTCCAAAAAAGGCAATTTCGACTTTTGCATTTTCTTTGACATATTTTAGGTGCTCTTCTATTATCTTTTTCACATCTTCTTTTGTAAGTTCTTTTGTCTCTCCACTTATGGATTTTTGATTACAAAATACACAATCATTTGGGCATCCTAAGTGTGGCACAAATATGGGAATAATATATTGTTTTTTCATAGTTATCACCCCTCTTTTAATCGTTCTATTGCAAATCTTGCTGCTTCCATTTCAGCATGTTTTTTACTATTGCCTTTTCCTTTTGCCAGTACTTTTCCGTTATATTCTACTTCTGCTTCAAAAACTTTATTATGGTCTGGTCCTGACTCTTTTGTAATCTTGTATTTAATATTTACATCTCCATGTTTTTGAAGAATTTCTTGTAAAACTGTTTTATAGTCTTTTTGCCCGACATTTTTACTTGCTAAACTAATTTCTTCTTTTAAATTTTTCACAATAAAATGATTAACAGGTTCTAACCCTCCATCCATATACATAGCTGCAATGACAGCCTCTACACTATCAGCTAATATGGCAGGCTTAACTTGTCCTCCTGTCGCTCTCTCTGATTTTCCTAGACGCAAGAAATCACTAAAATTATGTGCTATGGCAACTTTATAAAGACTATTTTCGCACACTACTTGGGCTCTAACTTTAGTCATTTCTCCTTCTTTTAAATTAGGATAATGATTGTAAATATAAATACTAGACAAAAATTCTAATATACTATCTCCTAAAAATTCTAATTTTTCATTACTTATCGTTTTTTTCTCATAGGCATAAGATGTATGAGTTAAGGCTGTTTGAAGTAAATTTTTATCTTTGAATGTGTATTCTATTTCTTTTTCTAATTCTGAATAGTCCAAATTTTCTCACCTACCTTTTTTATACACATATGTTTATTATATACTTTTTTCCAAGTAATTACAAGTCTATTCGATATAATTTTAATGAGTTTGGAGACGGAGAAAAAAATATCATTTTAAAAATGATATTTTTTCCTCCGTCCCCAAATTCATTGTTTTCCTCTTTCAGCTTTTATCCAACATTTTCTTTAATGTAGTCAACTACATCTCCTACTGTTACAACTTTTTCTGCTTCTCCATCTGGAATTTCGATATTGAATTCTTCTTCAATTCCCATAATCAATTCTACTAAATCTAAAGAATCAGCTCCTAAATCATCTATAAAATGAGCTTCTAAAGTAACAGCATCTTCTGATACTTGTAATAAATCTACAATTATATTCTTTACCTTTTCAAATATTTCTTCTGAACTCATCTCTTAAGTTCACCTCCTCTCAAGTTTGCAAATAGATATATATTTTTTGATATCAATTTGATGTATTTTTTATATAAACATTTATATTATATGTTTTTCCATTTGTCAATAGATATAGTAAATTTATTTTATTTTTGAATTGTCATTCGGTTTTTGCTGTATTTTTTCAAATTCTGAAATAAGATTTTCTACTGTTTTGTTATTTACAAATTGTTCTGCTTGTTTGATGGTAAATTCAAATAATTTTTCATCACTACTTCCATGTGCTTTTACTACAGGTTTTTTGACCCCTAAAAATAGTGCTCCTCCATAAGATTTATAATCCATCGTTTTTGAAAATCGATTGATGGCAGGAAGCGTAGGAATCGTTGCAATCGTTGATAAAATATTTTTCATTAAACTTTCTTTTAAGCTTCTTTTTACGAATTTTCCTAAGCCTTCTACGGCTTTTAAAAATACATTTCCTGTAAATCCATCAGTAACGATACTATCTACTTCTCCTGTAAAAGCATCTCTTCCTTCTACATTTCCAATAAAATTGATATTTAATTCCTCTGCTTTTTCTTTTAGTAATTGATAACTTTCTTTAGTAAGTTCATTTCCCTTTGTTTCTTCTGTTCCTATATTTAACAATCCGATTCTTGGATGTTCTACTCCAAAGGTATTTCTGATATAAATACTTGACATTTGAGCAAATTGTAATAGGTTGATTGGTTAGCAGTTAGTATTAGCTCCTG
>CALXRH010000065.1 GCA_944390625.1 uncultured Clostridia bacterium | reverse complement strand
ATATCATTTTTAAAAATGATATTTTTTTCCTCCGTCCCCAAATCTATCAGGTTCTTTTTTCGTATCTATCTTAATATGATTTTACCATGAAAAGATTTAAAGTATTTTTGTTAAATTCACTCCTTATGGTCGGAAGCTCATTTGCCCTACAAGTAATTAGGCTTCTTTTTAACATCTATGTCTCCAACCAAATAGAAAGAGAAGCTCTTGGCGTATTTCAGCTAATTATGACAGCCTATATGTTCGGTATTACCCTTGCTGCTTCCCGGCATTAATATAACCTCTACCCGTATCGTTTCTGAAGAAATGGCCATAGGAAATAGTGATGGTATCAAAAAATCCATTATGAAATGTATCTTAATTAGTCTAACTTTCGGCTTTATCGCTTGTATTATATTTTGCCTGAACAGTTCTTTTATTGTTAAAGTTTGCTTTCACGATAAAGTAAGTAATACGATTGTGTATTTAATTGCTGTTGCACTTCCTATGATTGCTATCTCAGCTAGCATTTCAGGCTATTTTACGGCTGTAAGACGTGTGTATAAATCAGTTGTGGCTAATTTTTTGGAATATATTGCGAAAATTATTATTACCATTTTTTTATTAAAAAAATATCTTCCAAGTGGAAGTATGGAAAGCATTTGTTTTGCGTTAATTTTGGGGGATGTTCTTTCCGAAGTATGATCTTTTACCTATAATATAATCGTTTTTACATTTGATTTGAATCATAATATTGAAAATCGAAAAATAACGAAAAATAACGCCTTTTTCTATCGAATTTTTCGAATCCTATTGCCAGTTGCTGTCACCTCCTATATTCGTTCTGGGCTTTCTACTTTAAAACAACTTATTATTCCTTCTAGCTTAGAAAAAAATGGAATCAATTGTGAAAAAGCTTTAGCTGAATATGGTACCATAACTGGTATGGCTATGCCAATTGTTATGTTTCCTGCCACTTTTTTAACCGCTGTATCAGGTCTACTCATTCCTGAGTTTTCGAGGTATTATGTAAAAAAAGATTATAGAAAAATAAAACAGTATTCGGATAAATTAATTGTAGGGTCATTTTTATTTGCCTTGCTTTTAAGTGCATTTTTTATTGTTTTTGGAAATACCTTAGGAGAATGGATTTATCACGATACCAGTGTTGGCATATATATTAAGCTTTTTGCTCCTCTGATACCTTTTATGTATGTCGATATTATTGTAGATAATATTTTAAAAGGATTAGATGCTCAGGTAAATGTTTTGTTTATTAATATCGTAGATTTGCTGGTTAGTATTAGCTTTATCTTTTTCTTTGTGCCTTGGTTTGGCATAAAAGGATTTATTGCCTCTGTTTTTGCGAGTGAAATGTTAAATTTTGCTCTTAGTTTGAAAAAATTGTTAGATTTGGAAAAAAGTTGGGGATAATTTTTCATTGGGGACAGACCCTTTTGCGAAAGGGTCTGTCCCCAATGAAAAATGTTATGTTAAGTTTTTTCTTCTAAGCTGGCCACAAGCCGCATCGATATCTGAGCCAAGCTCTCTTCTTATCGTAGCGGTTATGCCATGGTCATTTAGATAGTCTCTAAATTTCAGTATGTTTTCATTTGAACTTTTGTCATATTGACCATTTTCAATTTTGTTGATTGGGATTAAGTTTACATGGCAAAGCATTCCTTTTAACAGCTTTACCAAACATTTAGCATCTTCTAGGTTGTCATTGTTGTCTTTGGCTAAAGCATATTCAAATGATATCCTTCGATTGGTTTTGGCTATATAGTCTTTACAAGCCTTTATTAATTCTGCTATGTTATATTGATTGTTGATTGGCATCATGTTACTTCTTTTTTCATCTGTGGTAGCATGTAAAGAAATAGAAAGTGTGCATTGAATATTTTCTTCGGCAAGTTGATAAATTTTAGGAACCAATCCACTCGTCGATATGCTGATATGCCTAGCCCCTATGTTGATACCCTTTTGGTTGTTTAAAATTCGTATGGCATTTACTACATTTTCATAGTTATCTAGTGGCTCTCCAATCCCCATAAAAACAACATTGGATATGGATATCGCTTCATCTCTTTCGACTGCCAAGAGTTGTTCTACAATTTCTCCTGCTGTTAAATTTCTTGCAAATGGTATTCCAGTAGAAGCACAAAATTTACACCCCATTTTGCAACCAATTTGAGAGGAAACACATAAACTATAGCCATGGTGATATTTCATTAAAACTGTTTCTATGGCATTTCCATCTAATACATCAAATAGATATTTTATGGTGCCAT
Organism: uncultured Clostridia bacterium; assembly: GCA_944390625.1. GTDB lineage: Bacteria > Bacillota > Clostridia > TANB77 > CAG-508 > CAG-269. Next base: position 6,309 of record CALXRH010000065.1, on the reverse strand, counting down.
CTGATGCTACTTGTTTTTTTATAATTCGATATATCCCTAGGGTATAATTTTGCTTTAATTTTTCTCTTAAATTCAGCGATAAATTGGTCATTTCATCAAAACTCGTTACATTTTCTTTAAAAATCCATTGAAATACTTGATCTGCTCGATATGGTTTTTCTCCTAAATTTATAAATTCTTGTTTTAATTCTTCTAAATTAAAATCTTTTATATTTTTCATGAATTTCCTCCTAAATCTTATTTATTATATTACATTTACGTTTAAAAATCAACTTGACATATTTTTAAAAAAAATATATGATGAAAACAAATTTTATTTAAAAGGAGGAAATAGATTTATGAAAAATCTTTTAAGAAAGTTTTTACTTATTTTTATCACTTTTTCTATGATTCTAAGTATCAACATTGTGTCTCATGCAGAAAATGAGGTAGAAGAAAATATGGTTGATTCCTATGATTATGATTATCACAAAAATCTCTTTTCTATGAGTTCAGAAGATATAACCCTTCGCGAAGATGTCTATGGCGATGTCTTTATTTGCACTTCTGGAACAGCTACTATTGATACTTTTATTTCAGGAAATGTTTTTATTTGTGCATCCAATATTGAAATATCAGAAAATTCTCAGATTGAGGCATCTTTGTTTACTATGTCAGAAAATTTAACTATATTAGGAGTGGTTGATGGAAATGTTTATTCTATCTGTCAAGATTTCATTTTAGAAGAAACGTCCTATATTAATTTAGACTTATTTTTAACCTCTCAAAATGTTAATATTAACGGTCAAATCTATCGAGATGCCAATCTATCTGCAGGAAAAATTGCTTTTTCTGAAAATGCTCATATTGGTGAAGATTTAAATTATTCATCTGAACAAGAAATTGCGATTCCTGATGGTGTTGTTTCTGGAAATGTAAAATACTCAAATACAACTTATACAGAAACTCGTCAAAATGAGATAAGCCAATGGATTTATTCAGCTTTATCTTTCATTATATTGGTAATTGCTTTATTTATCATTAGTAAATGGATTCATTGTAAATTCATGAAAGAACATACCAATTTTATTCATGATTTACCTAAATACCTATTGTATGGAATTCTTGGATTCATCGTTACACCAATTATTAGCATTTTATTTTTAATACTTGGAATTACTGCACCTTTGTCAGTTATACTATTTTTCCTTTACTTTATCCTTATGTTAATCGCATCTGCCATTACTTTAATAACGATTTCTAATTTATGTAATGAAAAATTAAAAGAAAAATTAGCTATAAATGATACATTAAGAACAATTTTGGTTCTTATCTTATTATGTATTGCCTATAAACTTTTAAAGTTAATACCTACTGTCGGATTTATTGTAACATTAGCCTTTGTAATAATTGGCTATGGAATTCTAATTAAATCCATTATTCCGACCAAGCAAGAAAATTAATCAATAAGAAAGGTCCTTTTAATGAAACAAAATAAGAAAAAAGATTCAAAACATTACAAAAAATCTAAAAAAGGGGATAATATTTCAAAAATCAATACCAAATCTAAGTCCATAAAAAGCTTTTTTATAAAATTAATTATTTTTATTTTAGCCCTAAGTTTCATAATTGGTGTTTCATTTTTAGTTTTTAAAGCTTATACTTTTAAAACTTTAGCAAAGGAAATGTTTAACAATACGCCTTCTACGGTTTATGATACCAATAAAAATGTAATTGCTCAAATAGGTTTGGAAAGAAATCGCAAAAATGTTGATTTTGCCAATATTCCAGAGCAATTAGTAAATGCTTATATTTCGATTGAAGACCAACGTTTTTATACTCATCACGGCGTAGATATCAAAAGAACTGGAGCCGCCATACTTAGCTTTGTTACGAATTTTGGCTCTTCTTCTTTTGGAGGAAGTACCATTACCCAGCAATTGGTTAAAAATTTAACAGGTGATGATTCCAATTCTATTTTTAGAAAAGTAAAAGAATGGTTTTATGCTTGGACTTTAGAAATTAGTTTTTCCAAAGAAGAAATTTTAGAAGCTTATTTAAATGTTATTTATACCGGTCCTAACATTTATGGAATTCAAGAAGCGGCTCATTATTATTTTAACAAAGATGTAAATCATCTAAGTTTAGCTGAATGTGCATTTTTAGCTGGAATTAATAATGCTCCCAACTCTTACAATCCTTTTTCAGATACAGACAGAACAGAAAAAATCACCGATAGAACTAAAACTGTTTTAAATAAAATGTTAGAACTAGAATATATTTCTCAAAATGAATATGACACAGCTATTTCAGAAGTTGAAAATGGACTGAATTTTAATAAGGGCGAACTTTCTGGTACCTCTTCGGTCTACTCTTACCATACAGATGCCCTAATCAATGAAATCATTTCTGATTTATCTAGCAAAAAACAGATTTCTCAAGATTTTGCTACTAATTTCTTATATCTTTCTGGAGCTGGTATTTACAGTACTGAAAATAGCGAAATTCAAAAAACATTAGAAAATGAGTGCCAAAAAAATAAGTATATTTTAAAATCTTCGAATGGAGAAGATACTTCACAAGCGGCTATGGTAATTATGGACCAGTCTAATGGCTATGTGGTTGCCTGTACTGGCGGATTGGGTGAAAAAACGACATCCAGAAGTTTTAACAGAGCTACACAAATGAAAAGACAAACAGGTTCTAGCATGAAGCCTTTAGCTGTATTACTTCCCGCTCTTGCTGAAAAATTAGTTACCAATGTAACAGTCTTTGCTGATGAACCAACTACTTTTATTGACTATAATGGCGAATCTTACTCTCCTGTAAACTATGATGGTTATAAGGGCTCTATTACATTAAGACAAGCCGTTGAATCTTCCCAAAATATACCGTTTGTTAAAATTATGGAACAACTTACTCCACAAGTTGCAATTAAGTATTTGAAGAAAATGGGAATTACTACTTTAAATGATAAAGACGTAAATTTAGCTCTATCCCTTGGTGGTTTAGATGAAGGAATTTCTCCTTTAGAATTTGCTGGAGGATATGCTACCATTGCAAATGACCGGTGTATATATAGAACCTACTTTTTATACACAAATCACCTCTGCTTCTAATAAGACAATCTTAAAATCTAAACAAAAAAAGAGGCGTGTGGTATCTAAAGATGTTGCTTCCATTTTAAAACAACTTTTAACAGAACCTGTTATTGGAACAAATGGTACAGCAACTTATTGCTCTATTTCGGGAATTGATGTAGCAGCCAAGACTGGTACCACCAATGAAAATTATGACAGATGGCTTTGCGGATTTACCCCTTATTATACAGCTGTTTGTTGGTATGGATTTGATATGAATGAATCCATTGATTTTAACGGTAGAAATCCAGCAGGTCTCATTTGGTCAAGTGTTATGAAAGAAATTCATTCTGGACTTCCAAATGCTAAATTTGAAATGTCAAGTGGTGTTGTAACAGCTACCATTTGTAGGGATTCTGGAAAAGTTGCTAATTCAAGTTGTCCTAATACTTTTACAGAATACTTTTTGAAGGGAACTGTTCCAGATGGTTGTACACAACATTCTGGAAGTAGTCTAAATGTTAATAAAACAACTACCACTCCATCAAATGCTTCAACTACAAATACAACCATTCAGAACCCTGGCCAAAGTTCTAGTGAAAATTCTTCTTCTACTTACAAAAATGATATCAATCAAGATGAAAACCAAAATTCGTCTGTTCAAGATAATAGCCAAAACACTACTACGAATTCTGCTTTGTCAAATTCTACAGTCAATACAACTACTAATACAAATGTAAATACCAATACAACCAACACAGATCAAAATACTTCTACAACCAATAATAGTAGTCAAAACGCAACAAATACAGGTACTGTTTCTTCTAATAGTGTAAGTAACTCTGTTAATAATTCTGAGGAAACAGAATTTTAGTTGAATTTTTATAAAAAAACGCTCTTTTGTTAAGTAGAGAGCGTTTTTTAATTTTCCCTCTTTCAATTGTAATTGCTAAACAAAAAAACAAACTTACCTAGCATAAATTTTATTTACCTTTCATAAAAATAGTATAGTAAGAGGTGTTGCAAATGAAAAGGTTTCGTATTTTTGTCTTTAAAATTAGGCGAAATTTTATTTCTGGAATATTTTTACTGTTTGTAATTTGTTTAGTCCTATTTTCGTCTAGCAATATAACAGCTGCCAAATCAGGTTTAAAGTTATGGGCAAATTCTGTAGTTCCATCTCTATTTCCTTTTTTTATTGCAACAGAAATTTTGTCCAAAACCAATATTCCTAGAATTTTTGGCCGAATTTTTCATAAAATTACAAAACCACTCTTTCATATTTCTGGTGAAGGTAGTTTTGCGCTAATTATGGGATGGTTAAGTGGTTATCCTGTACGGAGCTAAAATTGCTGTGAACTTCAGAAACAATCATATTTGCACAAAAGAAGAATGTGAAAGACTTCTTAGTTTTACCAATAATTCTGGTCCTCTTTTTATTATAGGAACCTGTGGTATTACCTTATTTGGCAGTTCAGTAATTGGCTTTTTATTGTTTTTTACTCATATTTTAGCCTGTATTACCGTTGGCTTTTTATTTCGATTTTGGAAAAGAAAAAAGCAAGAAAAAATCTATTATCCTACCTCTGAATCAGAAAATAAATTGCAAAATATTACCATATTAAATTTAGGAGAAATCATTGGGCAAAGTATTCAATCAGCTATATCAACAGTTCTTATGGTTGGTGGCTTTATCGTACTTTTTTCTGTTGTCATCTCGATTTTAAAGGTAAGTGGTATAACCAATGCTGTAACTCTGTTTTTAGAACCTGTCTGTCATTTTTTTGGTATTCCCGCAAAAATTTCTGGCGCTCTATTTACTGGAGTTTTAGAGGTTACCAATGGAATTCAATTAATAAGTGAAATAAAATTAAAACAAATTTCAATTAATATTATACTTACTGCATTTCTTTTAGGTTTTGGTGGTATTTCGGTATTATTACAAGTTTTAAGTATCGTTTCTAAATCTGATTTATCCATAAAACCTTATCTAATTGGAAAAATTTTGCAAGGATTTCTTGCTGCTTTTTATACTTTTTTGATGATTCAAATTTTTCCTGTATTTAATTTTAATTTGTAAAATATATTTTATAAAAATTTTAGGAGGTTATGTTTATGGAAAAAGATTTCAACGAAAATGCCAATACTTTTAATCCTTATATGAATAATAACATGGGATTTGATATGAGCGATCTATATAAAGACCCTATGTTTAATCCGATTGTTCAATATGAACAGGCTTATAGCTATTATAAGTATCTTTGTATGCAGATGGATTATAAAATTAAATGTAAAGAATATGAAAATATGTGTCAAAATAGCAAAAATAATCATTAAAAAATGAACAGGAGTTTTTCTTTTCATTCTCCTGTTCATTTTTTGGTTGATTTTTGTAATACGCATATATCCATAGGTTTTAATTTCTATGCACTCTTTAATTCTAGCCTTAATTTATCTGCAATCATGGCAATAAATTCTGAATTGGTAGGTTTGCCTTTTGCTGCTGAAACCGTATATCCAAAAATATTTTGCATAAGGTCTACTTCTCCTCTTCCCCATGCTACTTCAATTGCATGGCGAATGGCTCTTTCTACACGTGATGGTGTTGTTCCAAATTTTTGAGCTATTTGTGGATATAAACTTTTTGTTATTTGATTAATTACTTCAATGTCATTGACTACCATCATAATGGCCTCTCTTAGATATTGATAACCTTTTATATGAGCTGGCACGCCAACACCATGAATTATGTTTGTAACAAGTGCTTCTAAATTATCTTCTGCTTTTGTTGCGTTTACATTTATGTAAGGTGTCTTTTTTGGTTCTCTAACAATAAAATTATTTGACCCATTTGGTCTGAAGTTTTTAATTTCTCTGATTCTTTGTAATAGAAGTTCAATATCAAATGGTTTTACCATATAATATTCTGCTCCTAAGCTAATCGCTTTTTGTGTTATTTTGTCTTGCCCTACAGCTGATAACATAATGCAAATTGGTTTTTTATCTAAATTACTACTACTATTTACTCTTTCTAATACGCCAAGTCCATCTAAGTGAGGCATGATAACGTCTAAAATTGCTACATCTGGTTCTTTTTCTTTTATTTGGTCTACTGCTTCTAATCCATCTTTTGCAATTCCAATAATTTCCATATCTTCTTGATTTTTAAGATATGTCGCAAGTGTTCTGCTAAATTCTTGATTGTCATCTGCAATTAATACTGTTATTTTTTCTTTCACAGCTTTATCCT
>CALXRH010000064.1 GCA_944390625.1 uncultured Clostridia bacterium | reverse complement strand
GCTTGGATGGTAAGCCTGCTTTTCTAGGGTATTTTTTGGTGTGGGTTTTATTTTTTCAATCAAAATGATATTTCTTTTCATATCAGTTCCCGGCAAATATATTTCTTCCACTTTTTGTACTTCGCCTCCTAATTCTTTTATAGCAAACTGAGCTGTTTTTCTTTCTTCCTCAATTTGACTTCCCTTCATACAAATTACTTTTCCTCCTACTTTTATAGCAGGCAGTAAATATTCTACTAGAACACTTAAATTCGCAACTGCCCTAGATACGGCTACATCAAATTTTTCTCTATAAATTTTACTTTGTCCAAATTCTTCCGCTCTTAAATGTAAAGTGGTAACATTTTCTAAAGCAATTTTTTCTTTTACGTCGTTTAAAAAATTGATTCGTTTATTCAAAGAATCGACTAATGTAAAATGATTATCTTCTTTTAAAATAGCCAGAGGTATTCCAGGAAAGCCTGCACCTGTACCAATATCTACAATTTTTTCTTCTGGTTTTAAATATTTTAAAATCGTTAATGAATCTACAAAATGTTTTAATAAAATTTCATCTTGTTCTGTAATAGCTGTTAAATTGATTTTTTCATTCCATTCTAAAAGGAAATTCATATATTCATAAAACTGATCTAGTTGATGATTCTCTATTTCTATTTCCAACTCTTTTAACATTTTTTTTAATTTTTCTTTAAATTCTTCTTTCATGTTAAATCCTTTCTTTATGATTCTCTTTATTCATTAGAAGCCTTATTTTTCATTTGCAAATAAATTAAAAGTACATTAATATCTGCTGGAGAAACCCCAGAAATTCTAGAAGCTTGCCCAATTGATAATGGCTTAATTTTTTCTAGTTTCTGTCTAGCTTCTAAACGCAATCCCTTAATTTCTTGGTATGGAAGGTCTTCAGGAAGCTTTTTTCCTTCCATCTTTTTAAATTTAGCTACTTGCTCTTCTTCCATTTTGATATAACCTTCATATTTTATTTGAATTTCTACTTCTTCTTTTTCTTGTTTGGATAATTCTGGTCTTAATTCATCAATTTCTTCTAAATCTTCATAGGTAATTTCTGTTCTTTTTAGCAATTCAGAAAGCTTGGAACCGTTAGAAAGTGGCGTAGTACCTTTTTTAGCTAAAAAACAATTTACTTTTTCGGTTGGTTTTACTACTGTTCGTTTTAGTCGATTTATCTCTTTTTCAATATTTTCTTTCTTCTTTAAGAATTTTGCATATCTTTCTTCTGAAATTAAACCAATTTCATACCCAATTTGTGTCAGTCTTAAATCAGCATTATCTTGGCGTAGTAATAATCGATATTCTGCTCTTGAAGTCATCATTCGATAAGGTTCATTTGTACCTTTTGTTACAATGTCATCAATTAATACACCAATATATCCCTGGGTTCTATCTAAAATAAGTGGTGGTCTTCCCTGTATTTTTAAACTACTATTAATGCCAGCAATTAATCCTTGACAAGCAGCCTCTTCATAACCAGAAGTTCCATTGATTTGTCCAGCAAAAAATAATCCATCAATTTCTTTATATTCTAAAGATAACTTTAATTTAGAAGGATCAATAGAATCATATTCTATTGCATAAGCAGGCCTTGTAAACTCACAATGTTCTAAGCCTGGAATGGTCCTATACATAGCAATTTGTACATCTTCTGGAAGAGAAGAACTCATACCTTGAATATACATTTCATCTGTATCAATCCCAACTGGTTCTACAAAAACTTGATGTCTTGGTTTGTCACTAAATCGAACTACTTTATCTTCAATAGAAGGACAGTATCTAGGCCCTGTTCCTTCTATCTTTCCAGCAAATAAAGGAGATCGATGTAGATTTTGGCGAATAATTTCATGGGTCTTTTCGTTGGTATAAGTTAAATAACACTTTTGTTGCTCAAATTCTTTTATTTCATCCTCCAAAGAAAATGGTACAATATCGTTATCACCTCCTTGTACCTCCATTTTGCTAAAATCAATGCTTTTTCGATTGATTCGAGCTGGTGTGCCCGTTTTAAATCGGATTAATTCAATTCCTAAATCTTCTAAACATTTAGCTAATTGATTGGCTGGAAAAATACCATCTGGTCCACTTTCTTTCGAATAATCACCAATAAATATTTTTCCACCTAAATAGGTACCTGTTGCCACAATTAAATTTTTTATTTGATAGATTGCTCCTAAATCTGTTTCAATGGAATCTATTTTTTTGTCTTTTACGATAATCTTTACTATTTCTGCTTGTTTTAATTCTAAATTTTCCTGTCTTTCTAAAGTATGTTTCATTTCCTGTTGATATTTTTTTCTATCAGCCTGCGCCCTTAATGAATGCACAGCCGGTCCCTTGGAAGTGTTTAGCATTTTTATTTGAATCATCGTTTTGTCAATATTTTTTCCCATTTCTCCTCCAAGACAATCAATCTCTCTTACGAGATGTCCTTTTGAACTTCCACCAATATGTGGATTACAAGGCATATTGGCAACTGCTTCTAAACTAATTGAAAAAACCAATGTCTTCATTCCCATTCGTGCTGATGCTAAAGCTGCTTCACATCCAGCATGTCCTGCTCCAATTACTGCTACGTCATATTCTCCTGCAAAATAACTCATTTTATTTGAACCCCTTCTTTCTGTTACTTAAATATCAATCTTCCATTTTTTGGATATTTTAATAAAAACTATATCCTCCGTTCTATTTCATTTTTGTACACTTTTCCTCTTTCGTTTGTGTACAAAAACGTATTCCATATTTTTCCAATTTATTTTCTCGTGGAACAAGAAAGTTTGTTTTGTTTACATAATTTCATCCACATCTATGCTATTTCTTATCTCTACTTTTAAAAATTCTCAAAATCGTCATATTTCGTTTTTTGTTTTTTCGCAACATGTTTATTGTTTTTTGTATCAAACTTTCTTATTTTTGATTTTCGTATGTTTATTTGAATTATTTTCCTAAACAAAATCTCGAAAAAATTTCATTAATAATTTCTTCACTTGCTTCTTCTCCGGTAATTTCTCCTAAATTACTTAAAACATCTTTTAAACTAATTGCTACAATATCAATTGGCATTTTATTTTCTAAACTATCTTTGGCCATATTTAAATTTTGAATCGCCTTTTGAATTTGAATTTTATGTCTCTCATTTGTAATAAGTATATCATTATCTACTTGAACCTCATTTAAATTAAATAATGCTGTAATTTTTTCATAAAATTCATCTAATCCCTCTCTTTTTAATGCTGACATTTTAATCACATTTTTAAAATCTCTGATTTTACCAGTCTTATCATTTATCTTCTGTCCTAAATCAATTTTATTTAATATCACAATCGTTTTGTTTGGATTGATTGTCTCTAAAATTTCATCATCTTCTTCTGTCATATTTTTACTTGAATCGATAATAAAAATAATTAAATCTGCTTGTTTTGCCATTTTCTTTGACTTTTCAATTCCGATTTTTTCGATTTCATTTTGGGTCGACCTAATACCGGCTGTATCTATTAGATTTAAAGGAATTCCATTGATATTGACAAATTCTTCAATGGTATCTCTGGTTGTTCCTTCAAATTCAGTAACAATAGCTCTTTCTTCTTTTAAAATTGCATTTAAAAGAGATGATTTTCCCGCATTTGGTCTGCCAATAATTACAGTTTTAATTCCTTCTTTTACGATTTTTCCGGTATCAAATGATTTTTCTAGACTTTCTAATTTCTTTAAAGCATCGTCCATTTTTTTTCTTAAATCATCTTCTAATATCTCTGGTGTATCATATTCCGGGTAATCGATTGAAACTTCAATATTCGTCATAACATCTAAAACTTGTGTTTTAATATCTTGAATGGCATTTGCTAAGAAACCTTCTAATTGTTTCATTCCTTCCCTTGCCTCTCGATCTGTTTTGGCATTTATAATATCAATTACCGATTCTGCTTGGGATAAATCAATCCTTCCGTTTAAAAAAGCTCTCTTAGTAAATTCTCCTGGTTCTGCCAGTTCTGCTCCATTTTTTAAACAAAGTTCTAAAATTTGATGCATCATGACATTTCCGCCATGTGAATTAATTTCACACATATCTTCTGTTGTATAACTTCTCGGTTTTTTAAAATAGGATACTAAAACCTCATCCACTATTTTTCCATGATCTATGATATGCCCATATTTTATACTATAACCAGGGATTTGGGATATGTTTTTTGGGTTCTTTGCTTGAAATATTTTTTCTAAAATTTTAAAAGTATTTTCTCCACTAATTCTTATAATTCCTATTCCTCCGATTCCGTGGAGCCGTAGAAATTGACGCTATTGTACTCATGGTTATTCTCCTTTCTTTTTGTTGATTTTTTACGTGTATAAAAATCTAAAAAAGTCAAAATTCCCTTAATCTTTTGGATTAAAATCGGAACTTTGACTTCTGATTTATCATAAAAATTTTATTTATTTTAAACTGATTTCTACTCTTCTTCTTGGCTCTTCTCCAATACTTTCTGTTTTAACTTTTGTAGAGTTTTGTAAAGCTGCATGTATGATTTTTCTTTCATAAGCTTGCATTGGTTCTAATGTAACACGTTTTTTTGTTCTTTCTACTGTTTTAGCAACTTTTATCGCTAATTCTTGTAGTGTTTTTTCACGTTTTTCTTTATAATTTTCGATGTCTAATAAAACACTAATTTTTTGCTCACTATTTTTATTCGCTACAGCTGAAATAATGGATTGTAAAGAATATAAAACCTCGCCTCTATATCCAATCAGTATACCAGCTTCTTTTCCTTCCAAGATAACTTCTAGACCAAATTCATTTTTATTGATAACATAAGTTATATTTTCTCCTATTTGCTTTAAAAAAGAATCTAGAAATTCCTTTGTATCCTTTTGAGCTTTTTCTATATTTTCTGCTGATACCGGTACTTTTTCTTTTTTTATGTGTTTTTCTTCTTGCTTTTTTACTGGTTCTTTTTTATTTTTTTCTGATTCATTTTCTTCTTTTAAGGTTAGTTCTACTTTTACTACTCTTGGTGCAAGAATACTAAAAAAGCTCCTTTTTTCCTCATTTTCTAAAACTTTTATATTTACTTTATTTTTCGAAACTTGCAGTATTTTTAAACCATTTTCAATCGCTTCATTTGTTGTTTTTCCCTCTGAAATAATACTATTTTTGGGCATTCTTTTTTGCCTCCTCTTTATTCACTTTTTAAAAATTTATTTAAAGTAATTTTTTCAAAAATCATTAATATATTGTTTATAAGCCAATATAAGGCTAGTCCTAATGGTGCAATACATGCAATACAGATAGACATTAATGGTGCAAACAAAGACATACTTTTGTTAGCTTGTGCCATGGCATCATATTCATCGATTTGCTCTTCTTTTTTTCCATCTCCTAATAGTTTTTTGCTCTTTTTCTTTGGATTAGGATTCGATAATTTAATGGATATAAAAGATGAAATCACATATAAAACCGGAATAATTAAAACTTTAACATCTGTTAAGTCATCAGTTGGTACTTTACTTAAATCAATTCCTAAAAAGTCCATATTGATATAGATTTCGTCTTTATAATCATTTATATCAAATTCGCTTGTTGACTCATTTTCTTCTGCCTGTCCATTTTCGTTAGTTTCCTCTTGATTTTCAGCTGTCATATTTTCGCTTTCTCCTACGGAATCTTGCGCTTCTAGACTATTGATATAATTGATAACTGCTATTTCTTGGTAGTTACTTGTATATCCATGTTCTTGAACAGTCGCTACCATTTGATTTATCAATTCTGAATCTACTTTTTTCATGTAAGTAAGTGGCGAACGTACTAAATAAAACATGGCAAATAACAAAACAATTTGTACGATTGCACTAAAACATCCTGAAAAAGGACTTAATTTTTCCCTTTTGTATAAAGCCATCACTTCTTGATTCATTTTTTCAGGGTCATTTTTATACTTAAATTGGATTTGTTTCATTTCTTCATTGATTTTTTGACTTTTCTTCAATGTTTTTTGCTGTTTTACGGATATTGGTAGCATGATTAATTTTACTAAAATGGAAAATAAAATAATTGCTACACCAAAGTTATTGACTAATTCATATAAAAAATTAAGAACATATCCAAATAAGTTTGCAAAAAAAGATATCATTTAACCTTTCCCTCCATTTTTGTTATGGAATATTATTTGTTATTTTAAAGGATCATAGCCTCCTTTTGAAAATGGATTACATCTTAAAATTCTAACTATCCCTAAACAAATACCTTTAAAGGCTCCATATTTTTCAATCGCTTGTCTTGTATATTCTGAACAAGTCGGATAATACTTACACCTTATATTCTTACTTTCTAACCACAATGATATGTTTTTTTGATACCAGTTGATTATTTTTATGAGTATTTTTTTCATTTTTACCATCTCACACGATCAGTTTAGCATGATGAAAAATGTTTTCTATGTCTTGGTGTATTTTTTTAAAATCAATTTCTTTTACATTGCTATTTTTTCTTACTAAAAATACTATACTATATCCGTTTTTTAACGATTTTTCTATGTTTTTATAATTTTCTCTTAAAAGTCTTTTTATTCTGTTTCTTTGATAAGCCTTGCCGCACTTTTGTGCTAATAGCTAGTCCCAATAAATTATTGGGTTTATCATTTGGCACAATAAAAGCCTTTATATAAACACCCGTATAGCATTTTCCTCTCGTTAATACCTGCTTAAATTCATAGTTTTTTTTCAACATTTTGGTTTTTTGCATTACAAATCACATCCTTTAGCTAAAAAGGCAAATCTCTGTATAGCGTTTTACTATACAGATATTAACTTCTGTTTTAGCTCAAATTTGTAATATTAAGCACATATTTTTTTTCTTCCTTTTGCACGTCTTGCTTTTAATACATTTCTTCCGGCTCTTGTTGACATTCTAGCAAAAAAACCATGTACTTTTTTGTTTTGTCTTTTTTTAGGTTGAAAAGTTCTTTTCATTGTTAAAACACCTCCGCTCATTCTATTTTATAATCTATCTTTTTTTATTTTTACATACGCTTATTTAAAATTAAAAACGCAAGCGAAAATATTATACTCTAAATCAAATAAAAAGTCAATGAAATTTCTGAATTTTTTTTAACTCTTAAGGAAATAAGGTTTTTAGAGCTTTTTTTTGTAGTTTTTTTTGAAATTGTGTTGCATTTTCAAAAAAAATGTTGTATAACACTTTTATCATAATAAATTTCAAAAAAATGTAAATTATAAAAAAGTTATACACAGGTTTTCCACAGTTTGTTAATAAAATTTTGGGCAAATTTTACAACCATGTATTCTTTTTGTAAAAATCGCCAATGTGCTTTATCTACTTAGTTTCCGCCTATAAATTTATGTTCGTAATTTGAGATATTTTTTACAGAATTATTACAAAGTTATCAACACATGTGGATAACTTTGTGGATAACTTTTTAAAAAAATAAATGATAAAGCTAAACATAATTCGTTACATTTTTTATCAATATTCTTTAGAAAGGAGATGTTTTATGAGTCTAAACATAGAGCCAAGTGAATTAAAGGAAAAAATGTGTGAAATGCTGCGACCTGAAATGAGTGTAGTCTCTTTTAACACTTATATTCAGCCACTGGTGATCGAACACATCGATCATTCCAACATCGTTTTACAATGTGATGCCGATTATAAAAAAGATATGTTAGAAAATAGATATGCAAGTTTAATTCTTAATGCTTTGCAAATTGCTACCAATCGAAACGTCACTTTTTCCGTACATTCTCTAGAAAAAGACAAACTAAACGACAAAAACAATACAGAAAATGGTGATCTTGTTGTTTCAGCTAAAAAACAAACAGAAGAAGAAATCGATTATTCTAATCAAAGTTTAAATCCCAAATATACTTTTGATACCTTTGTAGTAGGAAATAATAATAGATTTGCTCATGCAGCTGCTCTTGCAGTAGGCGATAATCCAGCCAAAACCTATAATCCATTATTTATCTATGGTGGTGTTGGTTTAGGAAAAACGCATCTAATGCAAGCGGTTGGAAATCGAATTTTACAAAACAATCGTTCTATGAATATTGTTTATGTAACTTCAGAAAAATTCACCAATCATTTAATAAATTCCATCCGAGAAGGAAAAAATGATCCCTTTCGAAATCGATACCGTTCAGCAGATGCGCTTTTAGTTGATGATATTCAGTTTATTGCTAATAAAGAGAGGGTACAAGAAGAATTTTTCCACACTTTTAACACTTTATACGAAAATGGAAAGCAAATTATTATCTCCAGTGATAAACCGCCAAGAGACCTTCCATTTCTGGAAGAGCGATTAAAATCAAGGTTCGAATGGGGACTTTTAGCAGATATTTCTTGTCCAGATTATGAAACTAGAGTAGCCATATTAAGAAAAAAGGCACTAGACGAAAACATTATCATTGATGATGCTATTCTAGCAGATATAGCAACCAAAATCGATTCTAACATTCGTGAATTAGAAGGGGTCTTTAACAAAATCGTCGCAAGAGCTTCCCTTACACATAGTCCCATCACCATAGAACTAGCAGAAAATGTCATCAATGAATTTATTGCCAAAAAAGATAAAGTTATATCATCTGACTATATCCAAGAAACAGTTGCCAAATATTTTAGCATTGATAAAAAAGAATTAGCAGGGGACAAACGTTCCAATGATATTGCTTTTCCTAGACAAATCGCCATGTATCTATGTAGAGAAGTTGCCAATATGAGTTTTCCACAAATCGGTTTAGATTTTGGAAAGAGAGACCATTCAACCGTCATGCATGCTTATAAAAAAATAGGAAAAGAAATCAAAGAAAAAACAAATACGAAACTAATTGTGGAAAGTGTGAAAAACATTATACTAAATGTTGAAAATTAAAAAACCCAATTCATTTTAAGACAAAAAAACAATTTTGAAAAATAATGTTTGTAAAAATTTTAGTTCGTGTAGTATAAAATCTTTCTCTTCTTACGGAAGAGCTAGGTACGTTATCCACACCCTTCTTGTGGATAACCTGTTTAAAAGTTGTGGACAACCATTTTTCCACAATCAAATGTGGAAACTGTGGATAAATACCCCTAGTTATCCACAGAATTATCCATATCGATTTCGCTACGGGCACAAAGTTTCCACATAGTTTTCCACAGTTTCCACAGCACCTACTACTACTACTACTAAATATATTATATTTATATTATAAAAAATTAAGTTCAAAATGAAAGGATGATTGATTCATGAAATTTGTTTGTTATAAAGATACAATTATAAAAGCGCTTAATTCCGTAGTAAAAGGAGTCGCTTCAAAAACAACTATGCCAATATTAGAGGGAATTCTAATTCAAACAAATGATAAGGAGATAAAACTTACTACCTATGATTTAGAACTAGGAATTGAATATACCATGGAATGTGAAGTACAAGAACAAGGAAGTACGGTTGTAAATGCTACCATGTTTACAGAAATTATTCGAAAATTACCTGATTCAGAAATTCATATTAGCATAAATGAAAATAATTTATTAACCATTGAGTGTGAAGGAGCTTTATATAAATTAGCAACGATGAATCCTGATGAATTTCCAGAATTACCAAAAATAGAAATCGAAAACTCTATAAATTTAGAGCAAAGTGCTTTAAAAAATATGATAAGAAAAACAATTTTTGCAGTAAGTACAGAAGAAAACAGACCAATTTTTACAGGATGCCTATTTGAAATAAAAAATAATAAATTAAATGTCGTAGCAATTGATGGATTTCGATTAGCTTTACGAACGATAAACATACCAGTACCAGTGAATGATTTTAAAGCTGTTATTCCAGCTAAAACATTAAATGAAGTAAACAAAATCTTAACCGAATCATTTGAACCAATAACAATTGGAGTTTCAAAAAATCAAGCAGTTTTTGAAATGGAAAATTGTAAAATTATTACTAGAATTTTAGATGGAGAGTTTTTAAATTATTCTTCTGTTATCCCAACAACTTGGCAAACAAGGATTAGAGTGGAAAAGGAAAGTTTACAAAATAGTTTTGAAAGAATTAGTTTAATTTCTTCTTCTAGTATAGAAAAAGAGAAAAAATATCCTGTTAAAGTAACCATAGATATTGGAAAATTAACCATTTTATGTACGAATCAAACAGGGGATGCAAAAGAAGAAGTTTATATTTCTACAGAAGGAAAAAATTTAGAAGTTGGATTTAATCCAAAATATTTCTTGGACAGTTTAAAAGCAATTGACGAAGAAGAGATATTTGTTGAATTTGGTACAAATGTTTCACCATGTTTGATAAAATCGGTTGAGAATAACGATTATGTTTATATGATTTTACCAATTCGATTAAAAGGAGAATAGTTGGAAAAGGGGATTATCTCTTTTCCAATTTTCCAATTTTAAAGAAGATTTCATGTTTTGATGTCTCAATTTTAAAATTAAATTTTAGTTTTAGAGATGTTTTATCCACAAATTCTTAACAATTTGTGGATAACGATAATTTTTTTATAAAGTTCTTAAAAAAAAAGACACGCGAAAATCGAAAATAAGCGGTTTTTAGAATTTAATCGAATTATTCTATAGGAACCAAAAAAAATAATAAAAAATTAAAAACAGAAAAAGAAAAAAATAATAAAAAAAAGGAAAAAAGAGAAATGAACAAATAAAAAAAGATAAAAATATACAAATAAAATAAAATTGATAAAAATAGCTAAAAATAAATACAAATAAATTTTAATTGAAGAAATAGTAACGATTTATTAAAAGAATTTAAAGTTTTTTTTATAGAAATATAATAAGAAAAAATAATAAATCAGATAAAAAAGAAATAAAAAGAAAAAAATAGATAAAAAAAGAATAAAAAAGAATTTAAACTTTTTAGTATCAAGAAATACTACTTTTATGGAGAAAAATATGTGGATTGAAAATTTAAAAATTAATAATTTTAGAAATTATAAAAATCAAGAAATTAATTTAAATAAAAATATAAATATTTTTTATGGAGAAAATGCACAAGGCAAAACCAATATCATAGAATCCATTTTTCTATCAAGTATTGGAAAATCTTTTCGAGCAAGTAAAGATTCTGAATTAATTAAGTTTGGAGAAAGTTTGGCTAAAATTGAAATTAATTTTCAAAAATCAGATCGAAATGGAAATATAAAAATAGAAATTGGAAATAAAAAAAATATTTTTATAAATGAAATAAAAATAAAAAAATTAAGTGATTTATTAGGAAATATTCATACCGTTATATTTACACCAGATGATATTGATATACTAAAAGGAGGACCACAAAATAGAAGAAAATTTTTAGATATTATGATAAGTCAATTAAGACCTAATTATATGCATGTTTATCAGTTATATAAAAAAACATTAGAAGAGAGAAATAATTATTTGAAAAAAATAAAAGTAGAAAATGCAAAAGAAGACTTATTAGAAATATGGGATGAACAATTAATAAAATATGCAAAAATAATAGCTGATTATAGAAATGAATTTATGGAAAAAATAAAAAATAAAATAAAAAATATTCATAATTCTATTACAGAAAATAGAGAAGAGATAAAAATAGAATATAAGACAGATTGTTTAAATAAAAATAAATACCAAGAATTTTTAAAAGAAAGAAGAAAATTAGATATCATAAAAGGTTATACTACAAAAGGAATTCATAGAGATGATTTTGAAGTTTATTTAAATGATATTTTAGTAAATGTTTATGGTTCTCAAGGACAGCATAGGACAGCGGTACTTTCTCTTAAAATTTCGGAACTTCAAGTAATTAATGATGAAATTGGGGAAAATCCAATTTTGTTATTAGATGACTTTATGTCTGAGCTTGATGAAAAAAGAAGAAAGAATTTTTTAGAAAATATTAAAGATACACAAGTAATTATTACTTGCACGGATAAATTATTTTTAAATCAAAAAGATAATAAAATATTTCAGGTAAGCAATGGCATAATTTTTGAAAAATAAAAATAAAAAAATTATTTGACAAATTTTAAATTTGCAATTATTATATATAGTATAAAATATCGAAGAAGGGTGGACAAAAAACAATGGAAAAATATGAACATAAATATGGTGCTGAACAGATACAAGTTTTGGAAGGTCTAGATCCCGTAAGAAAAAGACCTGGTATGTATATAGGAAGTACATCAGTTAGAGGTCTTCATCATTTAGTATATGAGATAGTTGATAATGGAGTCGACGAGGCTTTAGCTGGTTATTGTACAGAGATAAATGTTATAATCGAAAAAGGAAATATTATTAGTGTAACAGATAATGGAAGAGGAATACCTGTTGAAATACATCCCAAAACAAAACTTTCTACGGTAGAGACGGTTTATACAGTTCTTCATGCTGGTGGAAAATTTGGTGGAGATAGTGGATATAAAGTTGCAGGAGGTTTACATGGCGTTGGTGCCTCTGTTGTAAATGCTCTATCCGAATGGGCAGAAGTTACGGTAAAAAGAGATGGGGGAATCTATAGCATAAGATTTGAAAAAGGAAAAACAGTAGAACCTTTAAAGAAAATAGGAGAAACAAATGAAACAGGAACAAAAGTTAGATTTTTAGCGGATAATACAGTGTTTGAAACAACAGAATATAGTTATGAAACCTTAGAAACCAGATTTAGAGAAATTGCATTTTTAACAAAAGGACTTAGAATAACAATTGAAGATCAAAGAGGAGAAGAGATAAAAAAATCAGATTTTCATTTTGAAGGAGGATTAATATCTTTTGTTGAATTTTTAAATAAAAATAAAGAAAAGATAAATAGTAAACCAATTTATATTGAAAAAGATGGAGAAATACCTGTAGAAATAGCTATTCAATATACAACTTCTTATTCGGAAAATATTTATTCTTTTGCCAATAATATTAGCACAGTTGAAGGAGGAACTCATCTAGAAGGATTTAAAAGATCTTTAACAAAAGTATTTAATGATTATGCAAGAAGTCATAATATTTTAAAGGAAAAAGACTCCAATTTACAAGGAGAAGATATAAGAGAAGGAATAACAGCTGTTGTTTCTGTAAAATTAAAAGAAGCTCAGTTTGAAGGGCAAACCAAGACCAAGCTTGGCAATAGTGAAGTTACAGGTGTTGTTATGAGTATGGTAAATGAAGCATTATCTACCTATTTAGAAGAAAACCCAAATGTAGCAAAAGCAATTTTAGAAAAATGTATTAGTGCATCAAGAGCAAGAGAAGCAGCTAGAAAAGCAAGGGAATTAGTAAGAAGAAAATCAGCACTAGAGACGACAACACTACCTGGCAAACTAGCAGACTGTAGTAGTAAACTAGCAGAAGAATGTGAAGTTTATATAGTCGAAGGAGATTCAGCAGGAGGTAGTGCTAAACAAGGAAGAGATAGACGTTATCAAGCAATTTTACCTTTGTGGGGAAAAATGCTAAATGTTGAAAAAGCAAGAGCAGACAAAATTTACGGAAATGATAAATTAAACCCTGTTATCATAGCAATCGGAGCCGGAATTGGAAGCGAATTTGATATTACTAAAATAAGATATGGAAAGGTTATTATAATGGCAGATGCCGATGTCGATGGTGCCCATATTAGAACACTTTTATTAACATTCTTCTTCCGCTATATGAGACCTTTAATAGAAAACGGAAATGTATATTTAGCACAACCGCCACTATATAAATTGTCCAAAAAAGGAATGGAAGATGTATATTGTTATACAGATGAAGATTTAGATGAAGCTTATAAAGCATTAGAAGAAAAGGGAATTAGTAGAGAACAATTAGGACTTCAAAGATATAAAGGTTTAGGTGAAATGAATCCTGAACAATTATGGGAAACAACAATGAATCCAGAAACTAGAACTTTAATAAAAGTAACGATGGATGATGCTATAAAGGCAGATGAAACATTTTCAATCCTTATGGGGGATGAAGTGGAACCTAGAAGAGAATTTATTGAAAATAATGCCAACAAAGTTACTAATTTAGATGTATAATATTTTTGGGGACAGAGGCAAAAAATAGCAAATAAAATAAAAAAGCATATCAAACCAATAAGTTTAGATATGCTTTTTTATTCTAAGTAAAGCTAATAACAATCTTTACTCAAACCCATAAACCTAATTTTTTAACCTAATATACATTACTGCATAAATAAGCTATCAACCAAATTTAAAAATTAGTTGTTCGACTATGAATACACTTTTAATAACCTAATTCATCCCAATTAGGGACTAATAAAGACCATTAAGAAATATAAAAATAATCTTATCTCAAGCATATAGTCTATATTACAACCGCGTAGCTACACAGCTTACCTACAAACAATATACTCTTATCGCCGACCTATCATAATCTAAAATAAAACTATAATAAATCTTTGCCCGAAAATGATTGAACCATTTTAATTAATCCAATAATCCTCTTGGAACAACTGTTATTAACCTTACTAATTATATTATAAACAAATAAAAAAAAAATATACAATAAATTAAAAAATTTTTGTTTGAAATAAAATTTTGTCGAAATTTGACGAACGATTTTTCTTGACATTTTTAAATATTGTAATATAATAGTGCCGAAGGAGGAAAAATGGGAAAAAAGCAAATAACGATACAAGATTGGATTCCTATACAAAAAATATTTGACAATGGAATGGTAAAATTAAAAAATAATAATTTTATAAAAATTATGAAAGTAAATCCAATCAATTTTAATTTAAAATCAAACTTAGAAAAAGAAGCAATTTTAAAATCTTACAAAATTTTTTTAAAAACATGTAATTTTGATATTCAAATTTTAATTCAAAGTAGTAAAGAAAATTTAAATAAAAATATCCAAAAAATTAAAAATAATTTAAAAAAAGAAAATAAAAAATTTTTAAATGAAATTGGTGAGGATTATTTCGAATTTATTCAAAAATTTAATTCTATAAAAAATTCATCCAGTAAAAATTTTTATATAATAATTTTTAGCAATCAGAAAGAATTAGAAGAAAATATTTTTCAAGAATTAAATGAAAAATATTTTAAAATAAAAGAATGTTTATTTCGATGTGGAAATATTGTGCAAGATTTAAATTCTAAAAAAGAAGTAGAAGAATTATTTAATATTTTTTTTAATTCTAGAAATTATTTAAAATAAAAAACATATTTTGGAAACTCAGTCAAAAAAATATAATAAAAAAGGAGGAATTAATATTTTTTTTAATATAATATTACATGAAAAACAAAATAATAAAACAAATAATTTTTTAGATGGAAGTAGAAATATACAAGACAATATGGCACCAGCTTATATCAATATAAAAAACCCAAAATATTTAGAAATAGATAATTTATTTTATGGTGGGTTAATTGTTGTAAACTATTATCGCGAGCAAAATGATATATTATTAAAATCATTATTAGAAACAAATATCAATATGAATATATCTATATTTTATGAAAAGCAAGATTCTTATAAAACCATAAAAGATTTAACTTATCATATAGGAAATGTAGGGGTAGATATTAAAGAAAACAATCAAAATAGGGAAGATATTGATATTGCCATTTTTACTTATAATGATGCAAAATATATCAGAAAAGAAATGCAAGTAAATAATGAAGATTTATATTTTTTATATATTTATGTTGACATTTTTGCAGATAATATAAAAGATCTAGAGTATTATTTAAATAATATCGAAGGAATTATGCAGAGTAAAGGAATGCAAACTAGAAGAGCAAATTTTAGACAGGAACAAATTTATAAAACATGTTTACCAATCATGGAAAATAATATAGATATCAAAAATGCAGCAAAAAGAAATGTTTTAACTTCTGGTCTTATTTCTACTTATCCATTTATCACTTCAAGTATTTTTGATGAAGAAGGAATTTTTATAGGAAAAAACATTTATAATAATTCATTAATTTTTGTGGATCGATATGACACGAATAAATATAAAAATGCTAATATGTGTATATTTGGAACATCTGGCGCAGGAAAATCGTTTTATACAAAATTATTAATTTTAAGATATCGATTAATGGGAATCGAACAATATGTAATTGACCCGGAAAGAGAATATATAAATTTAGCAAAAGAATTAGAGGGAACAGAAATAAAAATTGGTCCATCTTCTAATACTTATGTAAATGTTTTTGATATAAGGGAAGAATCTTTAGAAGATGGAGAAAAAGGATATTTAGCAACGAAAATTGCAAAATTAATCGGATTTTTTAATTTGATTTTTGGAGAATTAGATGAAGAAGAAAAAGCAATTTTAGAAGAAAAAATAATTGAACTATATCTTTTAAAAAATATTAATTTTGATGATGAAAGTTTATATATAGAAAATAAAAATAATATCATTTCAAAAAAATTCAAATCAAATTTAGATATGCCGATTTTAGAAGAATTTTATGATATTTTAAATCAGGATAAAAAAACCAAAAAATTAGCAATAAAATTAATTCCTTTTATAAAAGGTTCTTTAAATTTTTTTAATCATTATACGAATATAGAATTAAATAATAAATTAATTATTGCAGATGTATATGAATTAGGAGAAGAAAATTTAAAATATGGGATGTATTTATTTACTGAATTGTTTTGGGATAAAATAAAAATTAATCGAAAAAATAAAAAAGCAATTTATTTAGATGAAATTTGGAGATTAATAGGAGTAACATCTAATAAAGAAGTAGCATCTTTTATTTATAAAATATTTAAAACAATAAGAAAATATGGAGGAAGTAGTGTAGCAATTACACAAGATATTTCTGATTTATTTAGTTTGGAAAATGGAATATATGGAAAAAGCATTTTAAATAATTCTAGCATAAAATCATTTTTTTCTTTAGAAGAAGATAATATAAAAATATTATCAGAAAATATTAATTTATCGGAAAAAGAAAAAATAGAAATTAAATCTTTAAAAAGAGGAGAAAGTTTAATGTTTATCGGAGATAATCATATATTAGCAAAAATAGAATGCTCCGAAAAAGAAAAACAAATAATAGAAGGAGAAAAAGAGCGTGAAGATATTAACAGCAACTGGAAATCAAGAATTGAATAATCGATTAAAAAAAGAACCGGAATTTGAAATAGTAGAAAAAGATATTTTTTATAAAGAAGGAATTTTAGAATTTTTAGAAAAAAATAAAAAAATAGATATTTTAATTTTATATGAAAAATTAAAAGGAGAAATAAATTTAATTTATTTAATAAAAAATATAAAAAAAATAAATTATGAAATAAATGTATTTTTTATTTTAGAAAATAAAAATGAAGAATTAGAAAAATTATTGAAAATAGAAAATATAAAAAATATTTTTTATAATAATGAAATAAATATAGAAGAATTTATTAATAAATTAAAAAATATAAAAATAAATAATAATGAAAAATTAGAAGAAGAAATAAAAATATTAAAAAATATAATCAATAAAAAAGATGAGGAATTATTAAAATATAAAAATAGTAATTTTGAAAATTTAGAATTTTTTGAAAGCAAAAAAACAATTGGATTAATCGGAGAAAATAGCGTTGGAAAAAGCTTGATTTTAAACAATTTGAAGGCGATTATAGAAAACAAAAATGAATTTGAATTTAAAGAAATAAATATAAATAATTTTTTTGAAATAGAAAAATTAAATAAAAATATTTTTAAATTTATTTTTATTTTAGAAATAAATTTAGAAAAAATAAAATTAAATAAAAAAATAATTAATCAATTAATTTTAAATAATAAAATAAATCCACAAAAAATAAATATAATTTTTAATAAAATAAATAAATATTCCATAAATAAAAAAATTGCAAAAAATCTTTTTAAAGAATTTAAAATAATTGGAAATATTAAATTAAATAATTATGGTGATTTTTTATTAAATGAAAAAAATAATTATAAAAAAGAAAATAAAAAATTAAAAAAACAATATTTAAAAATAATTAAAAATATAAAAAAATAACAAGGAGATAAAAAATGGAAATAGAACAAAATATAGCATTAAATATAGAAAATCAAAAAAATCAAAATGAATTTTTAAATAGTACACTTTGGAAAACAATAAATAATGGTATCGATATAGGTTTAAGATATTTATTACCTGATTTCGTAGAAGATGAAATTATTGATTTAAAAGATAATTTAATAAATTATGGATTAAAAGATGGAGTAAAAAAATCCATAGAATCTGTTATAGAAACAGGAAAACAAGCCCTGGGAATCGTAACAGGAAATTTTGAAAATATAGGTCAAATAGAAAATACTTTAAAAAATGGAGGGGTTATCGATAAAATATCAGATGTTTTCGATGTTGTGATTGATAAAGTAGAAGAAACAGGAAAAATAAATAGTACAGTAAGTAATGTTTTAAAAAAAGGAAAAACATCAATTTTATCAAGTGTAGAAAAAAATATAGAAGCAACTTTAGCAAAACAGGTAAGTGGTACGGAAAGTATTCAAAATTATATCGAAAGCTGGAAGATGTATTATAGTCAGAAAGATTTTAGCGGTATGGAAATAGAATTTGCAAAAATGGAAAAAGAATTAGAAGAATTAATTCCAATAGAAAATACATTAAAAGCTGCTAGGTATGTAGAAAATATTCATAATTTAATTAGAAATAATGGACAAAATTTTGAATTAACGGAAGAAGAATTGGAATTAGCAAGTAAATTAAGTTAATAAAAAAATTGATTAAAGTATAAAAAAGTAGTATAATAAGAGGTGAAAAAATGAATATATATTTAGATAATTGCTCTTTTAATAGGCCTTTTGATAGTCAAATTATACAAATAATTAATCCAATAAATTTTATTATAAAGGAGGTTTACAAAAATGATTAAAAGTGATAGTGTTTTGAAATTAGAAGGAATGAATATTCTAATCAAAGAGCTTGGAGAAGTTGATGCTGAAAGGTTTATTTCTCTTATCATAAAAGAACCATTTGATTACACGAAATGGCAAGAAGACTTATTTAAAAATGAGGAAGTACGCGAGTTAAGTAAAAAAGCAATGAAAAAATAATAGGTAAAAAGATGGAAGTGATGAAGAAGAAATATTATAAATCCGTAATTTTTACGGATTTTTTCTTGCAAATTTTTCCCAGATTTAGTATAATACAAAATATAAAAAACATTTGAAAAGAGGTAGAAACAATGGCAGAAAGACAAGATGGAAAAATAATAGAAAGAGACATCGATGAAGAAATGAAAACAGCGTATATTAGTTACGCAATGAGTGTTATCGTATCACGTGCTCTTCCAGATGTAAGAGATGGTTTAAAACCTGTACATAGAAGAATTTTATACACCATGCACGAAGATGGTTTAACACCAGACAAACCTTATAGAAAATCGGCAACCACGGTTGGAGACGTTTTAGGTAGATATCATCCTCATGGAGATGCATCGGTTTATGATGCCTTAGTAAGATTAGCACAAGACTTTTCTATGAGGTATATGTTAGTAGATGGACATGGAAACTTTGGTTCCATAGATGGAGATCCACCAGCTGCCTACCGTTATACAGAAGCTAGAATGTCAAAAATAGCAGAACTAATGCTTACAGATATTGAAAAAAATACCGTAGATTTTATGCCAAACTTTGACGATAGATTACAAGAGCCAACGGTATTACCAGCACAAATTCCGGCATTACTAATCAATGGTTCATCTGGTATTGCCGTAGGAATGGCAACTAATATTCCACCACATAACTTAACAGAAGTTATCAATGGTCTCATCAAAATAATTGATGAAGATGAGGTAACAGATGAAGATTTAATGCAAATTATAAAGGGACCAGATTTTCCAACAGAAGGATTAATTTTAGGAACAGAAGGGATTAGAGAAGCTTATAAAACAGGCAGAGGAAAAATAACGCTAAGAGCAGAAACGGAAATAGAAGAAATGGCAGGAAATAGACAAAAAATAGTAGTACATTCACTTCCATACCAAGTCAATAAAGCAAAACTAATCGAAAATATGGCACATTTAGTTAGGGAAAAAAGGCTAGAAGGAATTTCTGAAATCCGAGATGAATCTGATCGAGAAGAAAGAGTAAGAGTTGTAATTGAACTAAAAAAAGATGCCAATGCACAAGTGGTATTAAATCAGTTGTTTAAAAATACCCAAATGCAAACTAGTTTTGGTGTAATTATGTTAGCCTTAGTAAATGGGGAACCAAAAATATTAACATTAAGACAATGCTTAGATTATTACTTAGAGCATAGAAAAGATGTTACGCTTCGAAAAACAAAATTCGAGTTAGATAAAGCATTAGCTAGAGCTCATATTTTAGAAGGATTAAGAATTGCTATTGATAATATTGATGAAGTAATTGCCATTATTAGAAATTCTTATGATGATCCAAAAGAAAAATTAATGGAAAGATTTAAACTTACTGACATTCAAGCACAAGCAATTCTAGATATGAGGTTAAAAACATTATCCGGTTTACAACGCGAAAAAATCGAAGAAGAATATAATGAACTTATGAAATTAATTGCCCATTTAAGAGACATTTTAAACAGTGAGCATTTAGTTTTTGAAGTTATCAAAGAAGAATTAATTAAAGTTAGAGATAAATTCGGAGATGAAAGAAAAACAAAAATTAAACCAGCTGAAGGGGAAATAGAGCTAGAAGATTTAATAAAAGAAGAACAAACGGTTATTGCCCTAACGCATTTTGGTTATATCAAGAGAATGCCAATTGATACCTACAAGAGCCAAAAAAGAGGAGGAAAGGGTATTACCGGAATTGCAACTCGTGAAGGAGATTTTGTAAAACAAATCTTTACTTCATCTACGCATGATTTAATCTTATTTTTTAGTAATAAAGGAAAACTTTATAAATTAAAAGGATATGAAATTCCAGAAGCAGGAAGAACCGCAAAAGGAACCGCAATTGTTAATTTATTAAGTCTAGATGCTGGTGAAAAAATTTCTGCTGTTATTCCAATCCAAAATTTTGCAGAAGGTAAATACTTACTAATGGGAACAAAAAATGGTTTAATTAAGAAAACAGCACTAAAAGAATACGACTCAGGAAAGAAAACAGGTTTATTAAGTATCACGTTAAAAGATAATGATGAATTAATATCTGTAAAACTAACCGATGGACAAGATAATGTAGTTTTAGTTACACGCAAAGGTCTATGCATCACTTTTGAAGAAAAAGAAGTAAGACCAATTGGTAGAACAGCACAGGGAGTAATCGGAATTCGACTTTCTGATGATGACGAAGTAATTGGTATGGAATCCATTATAACAGGAAGTAAAGCAACACTTCTTGCCATTACTGAAAACGGATTTGGAAAACGTACAGAATTAGATGAATACAGAGTTCAACTAAGGGGAGGAAGAGGAGTAATTACTTATAAAATTACACCAAAAACCGGAGAATTGGTAGGTGTTAAAATAGCAGATGATACACAAGATGTAATGCTAATTACAGATACAGGAACTATCATTCGAATGAGTGTTAAGGAAATAAGTGTTTTAGGAAGGTCAACACAAGGTGTTACACTTATGAGAACAAATGATGGAGGAAAAGTAGTTAGCATAGAAGTTGTTGAAAAAGAGGAAGAAGAAAAATAGATAAAATAAATTATATCACACCATATTTTGACAAATTTTTCAAAAAAGGTGTGATATAATGTTATTATAGAGAAAATTTTAAATCCGATAGTTACTAATAATATTTTATTTAATTCTTATTTATTAGTAACTATTTTCTTTGGTGCGCCATCAGGGGGTCGAACCCTGGACCTTCGGATTAAGAGTCCGCTGCTCTACCAACTGAGCTAATAACGCATAAATACTATAATAGTATAATCCCAAGAATTCATTTTGTCAAGAGATTTCATTGATTTTTCAAAAATTGGAAAAGAGACACTCTCTTTTCCAATTAATTTTTTAAAATTATTTTTTCCAAAGCATTATAAGTATCTTGTGATAACAAAGTTTTAGAAATAATACTACCATCTAATTTTACAACTTTGTAAGCATTTACAGTAGTTCCGTTTGCACCACTTTGTTTTACTTTTTCCTCACCAGAACTTAAAGAAGAATCATGCTCATATTCTACAGAAGGAGGAGTTACAGATACAGTTTCTATAGCAAATTCTACATCATATTCTGTATCTTCTTTTATTCCGCAAAATGGAACAAGTAACAATTCCATTGTTTACTTTCATTTCTATTTTGATAGGATAAGAGCGATTATTTACAAATTTTAAATCTTTTACACCATACACAACCGTGGCGTCGCGACCAGCTGGAACATAGGAAGTGACAAATTGATGGTTATATCTTTCGGTAATTTCTAAGTTAGCAAAGATAACAGCATTATATAAGGTTGATGAAATTTGACAAATCCCACCGCCGATTCCGTCTACTACTTCTCCATTTGAGTAAATTTTTGCTTCTTTATAGCCAGTAGCAATGGTACGGGCTCCCACAATTGTGTTATATGAAAATTCTTCTCCAGGAGAAAGTATGGTACCATTTATTTTAGAAGAGGCAAGCTCTAAATTAGTAGTTCTATCTTTATCAGAAAGATTATAATTCGTTGAAAAATAAGATAAAGTATCTTGGAAAATATTAATATCCAAGTCATTTATGGTAATTTCAGGATAGGTATATTGAAGATCAATCACATACTCATCCTGTTCATTTTGCAATAATTCATTTGCTGCATTTTTATCAAAAGAAATACCAACAACTTCGGAATAAACTTTAAATGGATTTTTTTCATAGTAAGCATTTTGAACTTCTTTGTGAACTTCATTATAAATTTGATTGATATCGATAGGGTTTGGAGAAACATTTTTTATAGGAGCTTCTACATAAGTATCTGTTAAAGATAAATCGCTTAAAGCTTTATATAATGTGCTTTTAAAACTTTCAGTATCTATGGTATCTCCTGCATTGCCACGAGTCAAAATTAATTGGTTATTTTCTATATAATAACTACTTTGAATTACCTTGTTTGGAAGATTGGCGGAAATATCATCTAATAAGGAATTAAGATTATTCTCATTTAGTTCGATTTCCAATTCAATATTTTTTTTATGAAAAATTAAGTCTAGTATTGCAAAATTATTTTCAAAAATATTGCCAGAGCGGCCAATGCTATAGGCTCTATTGATACACTCGTTAAGATGATAATTAATTTCAAGATAATCAAAAGTTGTTGTAATCTGCGAATCTTCTGAAGTAGATATTACGATATTATGCTCAGATTTTTTGCTAATCATTTCTGAAATGGATGCAGTAGCCTCTTCTTTTGACATCCCTGAAACATCAATTCCGTTGATAGAAATACCTTTTAATAGGTTATTATTGTTGATATGGATCAGTGAAAAAAATACAGAAAATATAAGCAATAAAAAAATAATAACAAATAAAACAATTAAAATGATTTTTTTATGATTTGATTTCTTTTGTTTTTTATCCATGGTATCCTCTCTTTTTCTACATCTTTCAACAAAATAGTAGCATAAATTCATTTTTTTGTAAAGACTAAAAAAAGCCAGTTTTGTTAAAAAATGAAAAAAATTTAAAAAAATACTTGATTATTGTAAAAAAATATAATATAATTGCTCATAGCAAAAGATAAAAAGGGAGAAGATGAAAAATGGAACTAACTAAGAATATATTTTTTAATACTGATAAATTAATTGAAAACAGTAAAGTAAAAATTTCTTATACGGGAAAATTTTATCAACAAAACTGTGAAAAAGTAACGCTTCATTATGGTTTTGGAGAACAATGGAATCATGTAAATGATATCGAAATGGAAAAAACAGAACTTGGATTCCAAACCGAAATCGATTTATTAGAAGGCGAAAGTTTTAGTTTATGTTTCAAAAATGAAAAAGATGAATGGGATAATAATGAAGGAAAAAATTATGTATTTCCATTAGAAAAAATATCACAAGAACTAATTGTATTAGAAGACGAACCAAAAGCAATAGGAGCAGCAAGGCCTTTAAGAAAAACATATATTTGGAGTAAAAAAATAAAACTTGCTGTTTATAAAATAATAACCTATTTGCCAAAAATTATATCTGGTAATTATAGTAAGAAAGCAAAAAATAATAATCAATAAAAAATATCCACATATTAAGCACAATATGTGGATATTTTTTATTTAAGTAATCACCCAACCCCCATTGACGGAAATGATTTGCCCAGTTGTAAAATCATCTTCAACTAACCAATTTACACATTTGGCAATACTAGAAGGAGAGCCAATTTTTCCAAGGGGAATCTCTTGCTCGATAGAATGAATGGTTTCTTGGGATAGATTTTTATTCATATCGGTATTAATAAAACCTGGAGCAATTGAATTGACACGAATATTAGATGGCCCAAGCTCTTTAGCTAAAGATTTTGTCATAGCATCTAAACCGGCTTTTGAAATAGCATATAGAGTTTCACAAGAAGAGCCTACCAGTCCCCATACGGAGGAGATATTGATAATACATCCACTTTTTTTATGTATCATATCAGGGAGTACTTCTTGTGTTACACAAAAAGCAGAGTATAAATTGTTGTTTATAACTGTGTTCCAGTCATTGTCTGTAATATCGGTAAACAGATTAAATGACGAAATGCCAGCATTATTGATTAAAACATCGATTTTTTGATATTTTTTTATGGTATCATCAATCATTTTTTTTACTTCATCTCTTTTCGATACATCAGCTTGAAAGATGTCGAGTTGAAGTTTTTGATCTAAAGCTTCTTGTTTTAATGTTTTTGCTTGTTTTTCAGATTGATTGTAATTTGCTACAATAATATGACCTTCTTTTGCAAGAGTAAAAGCAATTTCGCGTCCAATTCCACGGGATGCACCAGTGATTAATATAATTTTATTTTTCAAAATTAAGTTCCTCCTTGTTATAATATTTACTTTAGGATTTTATCTATGTTACAATTGTTAGGACACAAAAAAAGCCAACAATTAAGAGTAACCTCAAAACTATTGACAATATGGAGCCACTTGTCCGAATCGAACGGACGACCTACTGATTACAAGTCAGTTGCTCTACCAGCTGAGCTAAAGTGGCATATTCAATTAAAAAAAGTGGTGACCCCTACGGGAATCGAACCCATGTCTCCGCCGTGAAAGGGCGATGTCTTAACCTCTTGACCAAGGGGCCACATAAAAATGAATATTAAACTCTCATTTAATATTCATTTTGTTTGGTGAGCTA
>CALXRH010000063.1 GCA_944390625.1 uncultured Clostridia bacterium | reverse complement strand
TTTTTAAATTATATAAATAATTTTCTAAATAAATTAATTCATTATTTTTAAATCGATATAATTTATCTAAATAAATGGTCTCTATTTTTTCATCTTTTTTTAATAATTTTAATATTTTATTTAATGTTATTTTATTTGGATAAAAAATATCTGCATCAGGATTTGTATTAAAATCTAAATTATCCATGCAAAAAGTTATGGTTACTTTTTTTGAAATATTTAATAATTTTTTTATAATTTCTAATTCTTGTTTGGTATACCCTACAAATTCATCAATATAAATCATCGCATTTTTAAATAAATCAACTTGCTCGATATTTACTGCTAAATTCGTTAATAAATCTGTTTCGTCTAGATATTGATTTTGTATTTTTAAATTAAATTTTTCGTAGATTAAAATCATATCTTGTAATTTTATTTTTAAATAATTATCTTGAATATGATTTAATTCTTTTTTTAAATCTTCTACTGTAATTGCATTTTTTTTAAATTCAGAAATAGAACGTAAAGCAATATCGATATTTTCGTCTGATTTATTTAATAAATAAAAAGATTTTTTTTCATTTTGTAAAATAGAATAAATTAACATTGCTTTTCCACATTTTGATAACGGATTGTGGATATTTCCCCCAATTTCGTTCATAACTCGATAGGCCATTCTATTAAATGTTATTACTTCGGCATTTATAATTGATTTTTTATTTTCCATTAATTTTTTTTCTGCTGTAAAAGAAAATTGTTCTGGCGTAATAATATATATTTTATTTTTTTCTCCATTTTTTATTTTTTCATTTATTTCATTAAAAATAAACTGACTTTTTCCTGTTCCTGCTTTTCCATATACAATTCTTAGAGACATTTTATCACCTTCTTTTGGCAAATTATATAAATTTTATTGTCAATTGTCAATAATACATAATTTAAAAATATGAAATTACAAATATTGATTTTATAAATTTATTATAGTATAATTTATTTAGGATAAAATTAAAGGAGAAATACAAAATGAAAAAAGAAGTTTTTGATTTTTATGATAGGACTTCGCTTAAGTCTTATAATTTAGATAAAACCATGCAAGATCAATTAAATGCTTTAAGTGGACTTGATGTATTTACAAGAAAGCATTGTGAAAATGTTGCTGCCATTACTTGTAGAATGTGTGAATATTTACATTGTTCTAAAGATTTTACGGAATATTGTACAATTTGCGCTTATATGCATGATATTGGAAAAATATTTATTCCTCCAGAAATTTTACAAAAACCTGGTAAACTTACAGATGAAGAATATGATATCATTAAAACTCATACAACCATAGGATATAATATGTGTATGAAAGACCAAAAACTTCGCCCTTATGCAGCAGGACCATTATACCATCATGAAGCTTTAAATGGTACTGGATATCCGCAAGGATTAACTAAAAAAGATATTCCTTATGAAGGACAAATTATTCGAGTAGCCGATGAATATGATGCCATTGTTAGCAAACGCCAATATAAATCTCATATTGGTATTTCTGATACTTTGAAAATTCTTATTGAAAATTCGAAACCACATGAACCAGTATCTTCCTCTAATGCTCTAAAACAAATAGCTGAAAATGCAAAGTTAGGTAAAAATAATCCGGCTTTAGTAAAAGTTTTAATAAAGGTTGTTTTAGATGACGTTTATTATGAAATTTCCTGTGCTCAAGATTATATTGATTATTTAGAAGAAAATATTAAAAGATGTGAAAAAATCGAAAAATATTATAATAAAATGATTCAAAGTAAAACAGAAGACAAAAAAAATTATTTTTTAGAATACATGAAAATATTTTTACAAGATAATGAAACAGTTGGTAATTTCCATAGTGTTTTTGAGGATTATAAAAATGCTTATGAAATTAGAAAACAAAAAATAGACAATTTATATAATGAAATAAAAATAATAAAAAAATTAAAAGTATAATTTTTTATTTTTTAAATATATAATTATATAAAAATAATAATTTACTTCACAATAAATATTTTAAAAATTATTTAATAAA
Source organism: uncultured Clostridia bacterium (assembly GCA_944390625.1). GTDB lineage: Bacteria > Bacillota > Clostridia > TANB77 > CAG-508 > CAG-269. The sequence goes on along the minus strand of CALXRH010000063.1, from coordinate 44,978 downwards.
AAATAAAAATAAAAATAAAAAAATTAAAAACTAAAAATAAAATAAATTAAAAAATAAAAATTAATTTTAAATTAAAATTTAATTTAAAATTAATTTTTATTTTTTCAAATTATTCTCCCAAACCAAAACTCACTCCAAGTGCATTATTTATTTTATTCATAACTGATTCATCATCTATATGACCTATTTTTTCTTTTAATCTGCTTTTATCAATTGTTCTAATTTGTTCTGCCAAAATAACAGAATTATTTTTTAATCCTTGTGTATCTCCTTGTATTTCTATATGTGTTGGAAGTTTTGTTTTATTGGTTTGTGAGGTAATAGCTGCCGCAATTACTGTCGGACTATATTTATTACCTAAGTCATTTTGTATAATTAAAACAGGGCGAACGCCTCCTTGTTCTGAACCTACTACTGGGCTTAAATCTGCATAAAACATATCTCCTCTTTTTATTGTCATAATTATTCACTCCCACTATTAGCATATTTTAAAAGTCTATTTATTCGTAGATAAATTTCGAAATATGGAAATGAAATTATTTTTTCATTTATTCCATTTTCTAATTTAATTCTATTTCATTATATTGTATGTTTATTGTCGTATTTTGGTTATTATCCTCGATAATTAGCTTAGTAGGTAATTTTGTTTCTTTATTTATGTATAATATTTTATTTTCTGTATATTTACTTTCATTATTATTTTTGGTTTTCATGATAATTTCTGTTTCATTTTCTTCAAAACTAGATGGATCATTATTTTTATAATTATCTATCAATGTGCTTAAATCCAAACTATTTTCTTCTAATCCTTGATAATTTTCAAAAATAGTTGATAAATTAAGAGTTGTATTTTCTATTTTTAAACTTCCATCTTTTCTTATTATTTTTACTCCTGCTATATTGGATGGTTCGATTACTTCTTGCACACTTCCATTTTCCGTATTATATTCTTGCTTTAAAATATATTTGTTTTTGTTTTTATTACTATTTACTTGAACCGTTACCTTTGCTTTATAACTTTTTGTATTTAAAATATTATCTACGATTTCTTGACTACTCATATTGTTTCCAATTTTAGAATTTTTAATCATGTTTTTATAAATAAAAAATATTCCTAACATAATAATTAAAATTAGGATAACTAGGTATATCATTTTTTTATGTATTTTCATAAATTTAAATTCCTTTCTAAATAAAATGTTAATACATTTTTATTCAAGAATTTAAATTATATACATTAATTTTCTATTTCAGTTGCCTGAACACACCTTCTGTATAAAGGTTCATTTTCTATACAAGTTATCAATGTGATTTTATTTTCTTCTGTTTTTTCTAAATAACTCCAATCTGTATTTTCGATAATTTCTATTTTATCTACAGCATATATTTTTTTCTCATTTTGATAATAATAGATAATTTCATCATCTTTTTTTATTTTTTTTAGATTTTCAAAAAAATTATATTCATAACCTCGATTATGTGCGGCAAGTCCTACATTTCCGTTTATTAACTCGGTTTCTTCAAAATGACCTACTTTCGTATTTAAAGTGCTGGTATCTGTACCTTCTGCTATTGGTGCTTTTAAATTAATAGCAGGAATTTCAATATACCAATTCCCTAAGTCTAATGTTTTTTCTTCTAAAATTTCTTCGTTCTTTTCATTGTCCTTTTCTTTTTCAAATTGTTCTGAAATCATATTGGTTATGTTTTCAAAAGATTCTTTTGGCATTTCAAAAAAACAAAAATTGAGAATTAAAAATACAATCATGGTTATAATAAAACTAATTAAATTAATACTTCTATTTGTATATAACATAAATTAAAATATATTGATATAAACCTTTGTTATTATAACATATTTTACATATTTTGTAAAGGAAAAGTGTTCGACAAAATTCTACAAAATCACATAATTATGATGAATTAAGAGTGCCAAACCATTTCATTTGGCACTCTTGTTGTTATAAATTAATTTCTATTAACTTATCTAAAAGTTCACGATAAGAATATCCATATGCTTCAAATAACTTTGGATACATACTAATCGATGTAAAACCTGGTAAAGTATTAATTTCATTGATATATATTTTTCCTGTTGCATCTTCCACAAAAAAGTCAACTCTAGAAAGTCCGTTTCCATCAATTGCATGAAAAGCTTTTTTAGCCCAGTCTTTAATTTTATTTTTTTGTTCATCTGTAATTCTTGCGGTCATTAATGTTTTAGAATTTTTATCTTGATATTTTGACTCATAAGAATAAAATTCTCCTGCAGCCAAAATTTCTCCTGGATCTGTTACTTCTACTCCTATTTTGCTATTTCCCAAAACGGCACACTCGACTTCTTTACCTACAACTCCTTGTTCGATTAAAACTTTTCTATCATATTTAGATGCAATTTCGATATTTTTCTTTAGTTCTTCTTTACTTAAGGCTTTATTGACACCGATCGATGAACCAGAATTCGATGGCTTTACAAACATCGGATAGGTTAATTGTTTTTCTGCAAGATTTACTAATTCATCTATACTTATTTTATGTTCATCGAAGTTATCATCGATATAAATATACTCACCCTTTTCATATTTTCTCACATACACATATTTTGTTTGATTTATTTTGGCTTTTTCAAAAATAATTTTGGTATACACTTTATCCATTCCTACACTGGAAGCCAAAACTTTACAGCCAACATATTTTACTCCTGCTATTTCAAATAATCCTTGTATGGTTCCATCTTCTCCTCCCATACCGTGTAAAACAGGAAAAACAATATCTAAATTTTTTAAATATGTAATTATATTTTCAATTTTATTTTTACTTTTATCATCATACCATTCTCCGTCTTTTTCTATTAAAATTGGATAGATATCATATTTTTCTTTATCCAAATTTTCTAAAATTGATTTGGCCGAAATTTTCGAAACCTCGTGTTCCGTTGAGATTCCTCCATATATAACACCTAATTTTATCATTCTCCCAACTCCTTTTTTAAATTTTCTACCATTTCAAATAGTCTCATTCCATTTGAAGCTTTAAATAAAATAACATCTCCCTCTTGCAAATTCTTTTTTAATTCACTTAATAATAATTCTTTTTGGTTAAAATATCGTATATTTTCTTTATCCAATCCATTTTTTTCCGCTTCTTCTCCAATATATTTTGCATTTTCTCCAATTAAAAATAATGCATCAATTTTATTTTTACAAACTTCTACCCCCACCTCTCTATGTAATTTTTCAGAAAACTCGCCTAATTCAAACATATCTCCTAAAACTGCTATTTTCCTTTTACCTTTCCTATTTTTTAAACTTAAAATCGCTGCTTTCATCGATTCATAGCTTGCATTATAACTATCATTTATTAAAATTATATTATTTTTCAAATGATTTATTTCCATTCTTTTAGCTGTTAATTTAAAATTTTTAATTCCATTGATTATTTCTTCTTTATTTAACCCTAATAAATTTCCTACGGCTGTGGCACACAAAGCATTTAAAATAAAATGTTCTCCTCCTACTGGAACAAAAATATCAAATTTTTCATTTTTATGATTACACGTAAATTGACTTGTGTTTTCATTTAAAATTATATTTTCTGCTTGAAATTCACTTGTATGATGAATTCCAAATGTATGTATATCTATTTTTTCCTTATTTTCTAAATTCCATTGATTTAATAAATCATTATCATTATTAATAACAAGTACTTTATTTTCCATTCCATCTAAAATTTCAAGTTTGGCTTTTAGTATATTTTTGCGTGAACCTAAATTTCCGATATGGGATGTTCCTATATTGGTAATTACAGCAATATCTGGTTTTGCAATTTGCGTTAAATAACTTATTTCCCCTAAATGATTCATTCCCATTTCAATCACAGCAACTTCTTCATCTTTTAAGCTTAAAATCGTAAGTGGAAGTCCTATATGATTATTATTATTTCCTTCCGTTTTTAAGGTCTTATATTTTTGATAAATTACACTGGCAATCTTATCTTTTGTACTTGTTTTTCCCACGCTACCTGTTACTCCAATAACTTTTAATTTATTATTATACAATTGTCTTTTATAACTTGCCATTTGTGCTAAAGCCTTTATGGTATCTTCTACTTGAATGATACACTTATTTTTTTGCTTATATTTTTCTATTTCTTCTTTTTCCAAATCAATTTTGTTGATAATTACCGTATCTGCACCTTTTTCAAATGCCTCTTTCCAAAATAAAGATCCATCAAACTTCTCTCCTTTTATGCCAATATAGGTATCTCCTTTTTGTAGTGTTCTGGTATCTTTCGAAAAATTATTACAGTCTTTTGTTTTATCTCCGATGATTAATTTTCCATTGGTGCAATTTAATATATTTTCTAATTTTAAGTTCATTGATTTCCTCCTTGTGTTTTTTATTTATTATATTATTAAAATATTAAAAATACAATATTTTATGCCATTTTTACGCCAAAAAGAACTGGTCCTTTTGCCTCTAGGGCCATTAGGACCAGTTCTTTTTAGTTCTTGTTACTGAACACTTCTGTTTGCAATTTCTATTGCCTTAGTTACTATATTTCCACAAGTTTTAGAAGGTACATTTTCCCATCCACCATCTCTTTTTACTTGCTCATATACACCTAATTCTTTTGCTATTTCTTCTTTTAAATTTTCAGACATTAATTTACTATTTTTAGACATTTGAAATCCCCCTTTATAGAAAGTATAAATTAAAAAACTTTCTATAAAATTTAGTATGAACATTTTTTTAATTTATATGAAAGATAATTTTGGTGACAGAGGAAAAAAATATCAAAATGATATTTTTTTAGACTGCGTCCCCAAAATTACATAGTAAGTGTTCCATTTGGTGTATTATAAATAATTAAAATATCTTCTTCTTCGCCTGTCTCAGCATTTATATAAACTAAAAATTCCGTATCTTCTACTTTTCCCTTAAACTCATAACACAATATTTCCGTTTGATATTCAGTCGGAATCATGGCTAAATTTTCACTTTGTATATTTAAATCTGGATTTAAATTCTTTTTGGCTTCCTCGATGGATATTAAATTGGTAGCTATATTTCTTTCTGTATGATTATTTAAATATCCACTTGTTTCAATTCCCAATATTTCTCCATTATCTAGTGCAACTTTTACTTTAATTAAATCGGGATACATCATAACATTATCTTGTAAATAAGCGTAATTTATCGTAACAATTCCATTTTCATTTAAATAGTAAGTTTCTTTCATATTGGCAAAACCTTCACTATTTAAAAAATCCATTGCTTTTTGATTGGCTTCTTCGTAGCTTAATGTTTGCTCACCTATATCACGATTCGCATTGGTATAGACAATATGTCCACCTTTTTTTGAAATAGCTATTGAAATATTATCTTCGTTATTTGTTTTTACTGAAAAATTATAAGCTTGTAAGGAAGAATTTTCCGATAGGCCTAAATTTTTAATTTCTATTACATTTTCTTCGCCAAAAAATTGTTTTGCTTTATTTTGTGCTTCTTCTTCGGAAATATCGTCCCCTGTTAGTCCTTTTGGTGTACTAGAAGTTAAATGTTCTGAATAAGCCCCATCATAGATTAAACCTGAATATTCATGAAAATTTTCTTCTAGGGAACTAAATACATCTAAGTTAGAACTTACGGCTTGGGCAAATTCTTCTTTTCCATTTGTGGTTAAATCATCCCACGTAATAGACCCATTTTCTAAATCGGCAGCTAATTGATTCAAAACATTTTTTAATTCTGTGCTATAAGTATGAAGTTCTTCTAAATTATTTAAATCTTCTTCACTTAAACCTTCCCCTTTGATATTTTTTCTAGATAAACTATAACTATAATCACTAACTTGATTCAAAAATTTTTCTGTATTTTCTAATTCTTGACTTTCTACTGGCAAGCTTGCTAAATAAGTTTGAGCAAGGTTTGCTTCTCTCCATAAATAAGTCAATGTTTCTGCGCCATGTGTATTACTGGTTGAAATGGTGGATTTTGCTAAATAAGTTTCTACATTTTGAACATAATTTACTAATTCATAAAAATTACTATTGTATAAATTTTGACTTGCTAGTTTTACTTCATTATTTTTCTTATATAAAAAATATCCTAAAACACCAACTGCTATTAACAAAGCAGCCATTATAATATAAATGATAATTTTTTTATTTTTTTTCATATTCACTCTCCTTAAGTTTATTTTGTATGAAATGATAAAAATTATTCCATTTTTTTTATTTTTATGGTAAAATATAAAACAATTGAAAATAAATATGAAATAAATAATATTTATTTAATTTTTTAATACACAATAAAAGGAATGAATTATTTTATGAAAAAAATAATGTTAGCTTATGCTTCTTTTGGTGGCGGGCATTTGTCTGCTGCAAAAAATTTAAAAGAATTTATTGAAAAAAATTATCCAGAATATGAAGTTTTTTTATTTGATTGTATGAAATACATTAATCGTGTCATCGATAAAGTTTGTGGCTCCACTTACTCAAGAATTACAACCGATATTCCTTGGTTTTGGGGAAAAATCTATTATCACACACAAGAACCGATATTTCAAAAAATACTGTCTTTATCTAATAAAATTCTTTCTTATAAATTAGGAAGACTTTTAAAAGAATCTAAGCCAGATATTATTATATCTACTCATTTTTTTGTTAGCCATATGTGTTCTATTTTAAAGCAAAAAGGAAAAATTCAATCGAAACTTGCTACAGTAATAACTGATTTTGGGGAAGATCCTTATAATGAATGGACTAGTAATCATGAGTTTATTGATTTTATTTTTGTTGCTCATAAAGAAATTAAAAATAAATTAATAGAAAAAGGAATTGATGAACATAAAATTTTTGATACTGGAATTCCTGTTTCTGATAAATTTTTAAAACCTTATCCTAAAACACAAATTTTAGCAGAACTTGGTTTAAACGAAAATAAAAAAACCGTTTTATTTTTTGGTGGAGGAGAATTAGGACTTGGAAAATCTAAAACTTTAACTATATTTGAAAATTTAGTTAAAAATTTTTCTAATATTCAAATTATTGCCATTAGTGGTAAAAATGAATCTTTAAAAAATCATTTTGAAAAAATAGTTCAAGAAAATCACAAAAATCAAATGGTAAAAATTTTAGGTTTTACGGATAAAGTTGCAGAATTTATGGCGATTTCTGATTTAGTTATTACCAAACCTGGAGGACTAACTTCAACAGAAGCTCTTGTCATGAATTTGCCTATCCTTGCTATCAATCCTATCCCACGGTCAGGAAGAAGAAAATGCCAATTTTTTAGAAAAAAATGGTGCAGCTATTTGGCTAAAAAAATCGGATGATATTTCTTTTATTTTAAATCACCTATTAAATGATAATGCAAAATTACAACAAATGAGACAAAATGCCAAAAAAATAGCAAAACCACATTCTACTGAAGATATCTGTAAAATTCTTTTTTAAGAACTATTGGCTCACAAAAAATAAGCCCACCTCATATGATAAAAATAAGAGGTGGATTTTTTATGTGTATTTCCGATTTATCTGGCTGCAACTTAATCGGTCTTGCCAGTAGTTTATCTATTTTATTGGCACAAGGTTTAACGCCAGAGGAAATTGGCGTATTAGCTGCTTTTTTTACTTCTGTAGGAGACAATTTGGCTCTTATAGCAATCAATCATCCCTCTTCTACACAAAATGAGAGCCAAAAGGACGACTTAGGTCCAATGACTCTCTAATTTACATTTCTCTTCTACCTTCTAAAGCTTTGGTTAAGGTAATTTCATCTGTATATTCTAAATCGCCACCAACAGGGATACCATGTGCTATTCTAGATACCTTTATCCCTAGGGGTTTAATCAGTTTGGACAAATACATGGCTGTTGCTTCTCCTTCTACTCTTGGATTGGTAGCAAGGATCACTTCTTTTACTTCCCCATTCATCAACCTACTAAGAAGTTCCTTTATTTTGATATCATCTGGTCCTATTCCATTCATAGGGGAAATGGAACCATGTAAAACATGATATACCCCTTTAAATTCATGGGTTCTTTCCATTGCCACAACATCTCTTACATCTTCTACGACACAAATCGAATCTTGGTTTCTCTTAGGGTTGGAACAAATTGGACAAGGATCTGTGTCAGTGATATTGAAACATTTGCTACAATATTTTAAATTCTTTTTGGCATTTAGAATCGAATTTACAAATTCATTGGTTTGTTCTTCATTCCAATCTAAAACGTGAAAAGCAAGCCTTGCTGCTGTTTTATGTCCGTATACTTGGCAGTCTCTCAAAATTTTCTATTAATTTTTCAATCGATGGTGCATATTCTGACACTTTCTTTTCCCCCAACTCTACATAAAGCCTGGTATATTAAATTTACCCATAGCACTATTGCTTGCATCATCTACTTTTCTTAATGCCTCATTTACACAAGATAAAATTAAATCTTGTAGCATTTCAACATCCTCTGGGTCCACTACTTCTGGCTTAATTTTTATTTCTTTTATTACTTTGGCTCCACTTACCTTAACTTCAACAGCTCCTCCTCCACAAGATGCTTCAAACTCTTTTTCCGCAAGTTCTTCTTGTGTTTTGGTTAAATCTGCTTGCATTTTTTTAGCTTCTTTCATTAAGTTATTTAGGTTCATGCCTCCAAATCCTCCCATACCTCCTGGGAATCCTCCTTTTTTACCCATTTTCAAAACTCCTTTCTCTTATATTACATGAAATGGTAATTGACTTTCTTCCATAAATTTTTCAAATTCATTTGCTTGCTCTTTTCTTTTTAGGTTATCATCCACAAATTTAATTTGCATTTCTTTGCCACAAGCTAGATGAATCGTTTCTCTTAAATTTTGTTTCGTATCAGGCCTTGCTAAAAAATCTTTTGCGACTTTACTCATACCATTTGGAAATTCAATTTCTAATGTCATATCATCGGTTTCTCTAGCAACAGTTCCTGCTAAGTTGATATACATAAGCATTTTTCCATTTGCTTTAAAATCTTCTACCAGTTTTGGCCAGTAATCTTGTGTTTTTCCTTGATATTTGGGTTTATGAGTAATATTAGACTTTTTTTCAAGTTGAACATTGCCTTCTTGCTCAGAATTTTTTGTTTCTGAATTTTTAGCTTTTGCAAAATTACCAGCTCGTAAAAAATTTTCGATTTTTGTAACTCTTCTTTCTAAATCTGAATTTTGTGTATTTTCTCTATCACAATTAGACGGATTGTCTTCCTTCTTTACGGATTCTTTATTACATAATTTGATAAGTCCTGTTTGTAATAAGATTAATTTTTGTGTCGATAATTTCATATTATTTTCGATTTCTGATAAGTTACAAATTAAATCAATTAACTCTTGTTTTGAAACTTTTTCGGAAATGTTTTTTATTTTTTCTATTTCTTCCTTGTTATACATTTCTGTTTTTTCCGTTGATTTATATAAAAGGATGTCTTTTACATATTTTATCATTTCCCAAACTAACTGATTACTGTCTTTTCCATCATCGATGATTTCTTGTAGTGTGTTTAGTGTGTTTTCTACTTCTTGCTTTACAATTTGTTCTACTATGTTATGGATATATACTGTTTTTGGAATACCAATTAAATCTTTTACTTTATCCTCATCAATTTCATCACTTTCTTCTTGATTACATCTCTCTAAAATGGATAGCGCATCTCTCATCCCACCTTCGGCAAGCACAGCAATCAATTTTAAAGCACCTTTCGTTATTTTGATATCACTTTCTTGGCATACATATTCTAAGTCTTTTATAATGTCTTCATCTGATATTCTTTTAAAATCAAATCTTTGACATCTTGAAAGTATGGTTGCTGGTAATTTTTGTGGTTCTGTGGTTGCTAATATGAATTTTACATGCTCTGGCGGTTCTTCTAATGTTTTTAATAACGCATTAAATGCTCCTGTTGATAACATATGAACTTCGTCAATAATATATACTCTATATTTTGCTTTGGTTGGTAAAAAATTAACAGCTTCTCTTATGCTTCTTACATCTTCAACACTATTGTTGGAGGCAGCGTCCATTTCGATGATATCAGTAAGTGATCCGTCTAAAGCACCTTTGCATATTTCACATTCATTGCATGGCTCTCCATCCTTAGGGTTTAAACAGTTTACGGCTCTTGCTAAAATTTTAGCTGTTGTTGTTTTTCCCGTTCCTCTTCCACCATTAAATAAATAGGCATGGCCTACTCGATCGGATAACAATTGATTTTTTAAGGTTCTTTTTATATGTTCTTGTCCCACAATTTCGGAAAACTTTGTGGGTCTAAATTTTCTATAAAGAGCTGTATACCCCAAATTTTACACCTCCTAGCAACGAAAATTTTTGCATTTAAAAATGGTGTGAAACTAAATTCCTCTATGGAAAGCACGCCACATAAAAGTATCTACTTATTGCTGCTTCCTTCCGGACCTGACAAGGTTCGTAGGCTTTTATTGGTTGCTCTCCATACAAGAATTTAATCTCATACCATTTGGATTATATAACTTATTTTCTATTTTGGCAAGTATTTTTACTTAATTTTCTATTCTCTTAAAAACGATGTCTTGTAAATCTGTGTATTCTTGGCCTATCGTTCCTTCTGTTACTAAATTTTGATTTGGAACTTCGATCGCAACATTTTCTGCTTTAAATGCTTTTCCAGAGTCTAAATTTAGAATAATATCAAAGGTAACAATTGCTTTTAATTCTTCTTCACTTACATTTAACTTATTTAACAATTGATTATAATTAATTTCTCCGTCATCATTAGAAGTATAAGTTCCTACTTTATTGTTAGCACATCGAAAACTAATAACTCCTCCTTGATTAGAGATTTGTAAGTTCCTTGTATCCGTTGAATTTGCCCCCTTAAATTCAACAGATTGAATGACATTTTCATCTGAATTTTGGAAAAGGGATGTTTCATTTACTGTTGGTTTATAAATTTTCATATTTTCTGCATTTGAATTTTGCTTTATCACAAAATTTTCTAGCTTTACCGATTCAATTGTTTCTTGTTTACTATATTCGTTGTTTTTTTCGATATACAGATAAACATCGTTATTTTGAATGACATCAATTGCCCATTTATATTCTGAATTTTCCACATCTTTTCCATCTACTGTGGATATAATGGAAATTTTTGAAACTTGAAAAGGCATATTGGTTTCGCCATTTACATCATAATTCAAAATAAACATCATAGCAACAAATATGATAACTACAATAATAATACATACTAGGCAAATATTAAATATTTTCTTACTTAGTCTTTGATTTGCCATTCTTTTGCACCTCTTTTTCTTTTACTTTTGTTTTTCTTAGATTTTTAAAAAAATCTTGTAATAATTCTTTACATTCTTTATTTAATATTCCTTTTTCGAAAAGAACGGTATGGTTAAACTTATAATCGGTTAACAAATTAAGCACAGATCCTACGGCTCCAGTCTTTTCATCACTTGCTCCAATATATACTTTTCTAATTCTTGCATTGACAATGGCTCCCGCACACATAGAACATGGCTCTAATGTTACATACATATCACAATCGATTAATCGCCAAGAATTTAATTTTTTACTTGCTTTTTGAATGGCTAAAATTTCTGCGTGCTTGGTCGTATCCAATTTTGTTTCTTTTTGATTATGAGCTTTTGCTATAATTTTTCCGTCTTTTACTATAACTGCACCTACTGGAACTTCTAATTTTTGGTAAGCTTTTTTTGCTTCTTTTAAAGCTTCTTTCATAAATTTTTCATTTATATTCAAATAGCGATTTCTCCTTTAACACGATAAAATAAATGGTATGCCTAGAGGGACTCGAACCCCCATCGGTCGCTTAGGAGGCGACTGCTCTATCCTGCTGAGCTATAAGCATATAACAAATTTATTATAACAGCACCCTCCAAAAAAGTCAATAAAAATTGGAAAAGAGTTAGCCCCTTTTCCAATTCAACTTATTTTACTATTGCTTTCATAGCTTGTTTTAAATCTTCTAAATTATTTTCTGCTTTTTCCATAGAGTCTGCTTTTACTCCCATATAAAGTTTAATTTTAGGTTCTGTACCAGATGGCCTTACACAGCACCAAGCATCATTTTCTAGTTCATAATATAAAACATTGGATGTTGGAAGTCCTGTTTTGGAAGTCTTGCCTGTAAGCATATCTTTGCAAATATCCAGTTTGATATCTTTAAACACTAAAACCTTGTAATTTCCTATACTTTCCGGTAAGTTGTTTCTCATATTTTCCATCATTTCTTTGATTTTTTCTGCTCCTTCTGCTCCTTCTAAAACAATGGAAACTTGACCTTCTTTGTAATAGCCATATTTTTCATAAATATTGATCATTTGATCCCATAAGGTAATTCCCTTTGCCATATAGAAACATGCCGCTTCACATAAGCTCATAACTGCTGAAATACCGTCTTTATCTCTTGCATAATCTCCAATTAGGCATCCGTAGCTTTCTTCAAAACCAAATACGTATTTTTTGCCATTTTGTTTTTCTTCTTCTATTTTTATTTGTTGACCTATATTTTTAAAGCCAGTTAATACTTCTCTAAAATCTAAGTTATACTCCTTTGCAATTGCTTTGGCAAGGTTAGAAGAAACAATTGTAGAAATAAACATTCCATTCTTAGGTAAAATACCTTTTTCTTTCATTTGAGAAATTCTGTATTCAGCAATAAGTAAGGCTGACATATTTCCCGTAAAGTCCATGTATTTTCCTGTTTTTTTATCTTTTGCATAAATGCCAAGTCGATCGGCATCTGGATCATTGGCTAAAACAATGTCTGCATCTACTTTGGTTGCTAAATCTAATGCCATTTTAAATGCTTCTTTCGCTTCTGGATTTGGATAATCTACCGTTGGAAAATCTCCATCTGGTTTTTCTTGTTCTGGTACAACATAAACATTTTGCAAACCGATTTCTTTTAAAATTCTTTGTACCATTTCATTTCCAGCTCCATGAAGTGGAGTATAGACAACTTTCAAAGTTTTTCCTTGTTCCCTAACAATTTCTGGATTTAACACACATTGTTTTAATACATGGATATATTTATCATCCATTTCTTTTCCAATGACATGAAATAATCCCTTATTTTTAGCTTCTTCTTCTGATATTTGCTTGATTTGTTTGTAATCTGTAATGGCTTTTACTTCATTCATAATATCCGTATCTACTGGACTAATAATTTGTGAACCATCATCCCAATAAACTTTATAACCATTATAAGCTGGTTTGTTGTGACTGGCTGTTATCATAACTCCAGCTGTACAGCCAAGTTCTCTTACGGCAAAAGAAAGTTCAGGAACTGGTCTTAAATGTTCAAACAAATAAGTTTTTATTCCATTGGCATTTAAAACCAATGCGGTTTGTCTACTAAATTCTGGTGACATATGTCTGGAATCATAACTAATCGCAACTCCCTTATTCCCAGTTCCTCTTTTTAATATGTAATTTGCTAGTCCTTGTGTTGCCTTACCAACTACATATTGATTCATTCGATTGGTTCCGGCACCAATGATTCCTCTAAGGCCTGCTGTTCCAAACTCTAATTCTTTATAAAATCTGTCTTCTATTTCTTTTTCATTATCTTTTATTGTCAATAACTCTTTTTTTGTCTCCTCGTCAAATTCATCACTTTCACACCATTTTTTGTATTCTTTTAAATAATCCATTTGATTACCTCCTCGTATTTTTATTATTAGCATATTATCATAAAAAACAAAATAAGTAAATATACTTAGATAGAAAAAATACTACCTTCAAGCTCGGTAGTAATTTTTTCTTCTTATTTATTTTTTCTTATAAAAATCATTATATAATTTTCTAGCCGTTTCAGGGCTGTCTACACCACTTGCATTTTTAACAGGTGCAAATTCTTCTTCTCTTTTGACTCTAAGGATTGCCATATCATCCACTTCGCCAAAAGCATCAAACAAAAAGGCTTCAAACTTATAAGCATTTGGACTATCTGGAACTACTTTATTTCCATCTTTATCAATATACGTAGCTTTTTTAAATGCAGAATGATATGGTAAAGGCTCTTTTCCCATTCTTTCAATTGCTGATATATTAAATAAATTGCATAATATATGAGATTCTCCATATAGCAATTCTCCATTTTCATCCGTTGCTTCTGCCATTTCGTCTGTTATTTCTGAATATTCTACAACACTTGGCTTTCCATTTTTCTTACAAAATGCTCCTACTTTTTCATGAGGATTTGCTTTTACTACGGATTTTCCTGCTGCCGTAACATGTTTATCAATTGCGATTCCCATAAGGACAGGGTCTACCATTTTTACTAAACAATTATCTACCCCTCCAATGAAAACCCATTCGATTCCAAGTTCTTTCATTTTGTCTGTCATTCCACTTTTTAATAAGGATTCATATACTCCTCCATGGCCATCAGCTGCCTCTTTTATTAATCCATCTTCACCAATTAAAATTTTTCCTTCTGTATCAATCATTGGAAGTTGTCCTTGTGTAAAGAAATAAATATTTTTCTCATAGCCAAAATATTTATGTTTTTTGAAAAATTCAATGGTATCATGATTATTTTCTTTACTTGTCATAATAAACCATGGTATTTGAACATTATATTTAGCTGCTTCTTCTTTCAAATAGTCACATAGTAACTCAAATAAAGATTTATGAGAATCCAAGCCAATATCAAAAGTTCCTTTTGGTCCACTATGCCCTAACCTTGTACCTTGTCCACCAGCCATAGTAACCGCTGCTAATTTTCCTTCTTTTATGGCTTTTTTCCTATTTCTTCATAATATTTGTAATCCCCGTTAAGTTTATATTTATCTATAAATTCAATTGGCTCTACATCTACATGTTCATTTTTATTAACATCTTTTGTTTTACTATATAAACTATTGATAAGTTCAAAATCAATTCCTTCAATTTGTTCAAGTAGCTCTTGTTGTTTTTTCTCGTCTAAAGTATCATAAAAATTTAATAAATGTTCTTGTCCATATTTTTTTAATTTGTGTCTTATTTCTTCAACATCATATTTCATATATTTTTCCTCCCTAAAATAATAAATATTAGCACAATTGAAATAGATAAAGTTAATCACATTCTTATATTTATACACCTTTTTTTTATTTTTATCAATACTTTTTATATAATTTTTTATTTTTGCCTTTAAAAGTTTCTACTTATAATAGGACCTTCCTATTATTTTTATGGTTGTACATTTCTTGTGTTTAAAGTTTCATCATACTTTTCCTGTATTTGGGCCCAATCTAAATTTTTTTCATTAATATTATAACAATCTATAATATTAATTTTTTGATATTCCATTTTTTTAATTTCTTCATTCATTTTTGATATATAATTACTAGTTCCGTTTATAATAATCGTATAATCATTAAAATTATTTTTATAAATATCCTCTTTTTTTCTATTATCCCAATTCAAACTTAAAATATTCTTTTTTTCATCCCAATTTAAATTTGTTCTATCTAACAAGATTTTCATACTTTCTAATAAATTTTTTTCTGTAAAGATAACAAATTTATTTTTATCTATATTATTTTTTATATAGGGCAATAATATCATCTCTAAATGAAAATCGCTTACATAAAAGCAGCAATATTTTTTTAGTTTTTGTTCTTTAGTAACCATTATACATCATCCTTTCGTCTTGGAAAATTTTACCATTATTTCAAAAATATGTCAATCATATTTCAAATATTTTTCATTGACTTTTTTCGACAAGTTAAAAAATATAACTAAAATGTATATTTTTATTACTTTTTGCAAATAATTACAATGAATAAATTGTAATTGGAGGAATTCTTATGAAAAACATTTTTCAGTTAATACACAATCGTAAATTTAAAATAATAATTTTGCTAACTTTTTTACTTACTTTATATATTTTTATAAATGCTTATTGCTATGTAAATCAAGTTTCCTATGACTTACAGGAAAGTGTGTTTAG
The DNA here is from genome assembly GCA_944390625.1 of uncultured Clostridia bacterium. Lineage (GTDB taxonomy): Bacteria > Bacillota > Clostridia > TANB77 > CAG-508 > CAG-269. Next base: position 28,997 of record CALXRH010000063.1, on the reverse strand, counting down.
ACTTCATATTATAGCTAATAGTGATTCAGAAGAAGATCAAAATTTAAAATATACAGTAAGAGACAATCTGATTCAATATATGAATTCTATCTGTAATCATTCCACATCAAAAGAAGAAACCATTGAAATTGTCTCTGCTCACCTTTCTGACTTTGCAAATATCGCTAATCAAACGATAAAAGACAATGGTTATTCTTATGATGCTAGTGTTGAATTAGGCATCTTTGAATTTCCAACCAAAGTTTATGCAGACATCTCATTTCCAGCAGGTTATTATGATGCATTAAAAGTTGAAATCGGTGAAAGTCAAGGTCAAAATTGGTGGTGTGTACTTTATCCATCTCTTTGCTTTGTTAATGTTACCTCTGGTATTGTGCCAGATGAATCCAAGGAAGAGTTGCAAGAAAGTCTAACAGAGGAAGAATATCAAATTATATCAGATCATCAAACTCCCTCTATCCAATTCAAATTTAAATTAATTGAATTTTTTACCAAAAATAATTTACTCACTGCTAAAAATCAATAAAAATATTTTTAAAAATAGTTGTAAAAATAAAAACTTTATGTTATAGTACTTAAGTGAAAATAAATCGTAAAAAACATATAATTTTGGGGGTATTTAATTGGAAAAATTAGTAATAGCAGGAGGAACTCCTTTAAAAGGAGAAGTAACAATAAGTGGTGCAAAAAATGCAGCTGTAGCTATTTTACCTGCGGCTTTGTTAATTAATGGAACTTGTACAATCAATAATTTACCAGATATCAGTGATGTAAAAATATATTGTGAAATACTAGAAGCACTCGGTGCAAAAATACAAAAAAAAACAAAAAATGAAATAACCATAGATACAAGAAATATCACAACCACCATAGCACCTCTAGATTTAACCAGTAAATTTAGAGCTTCCTATTATCTTTTAGGAAGTTTATTAAGTAGAAAAGGTTCAGCAACCGTAGGAATGCCTGGTGGTTGCAAATTGGGAGCAAGACCAATTGACCAGCATGTAAAGGGTTTTGAAGCTTTAGGAGCAACCGTAGAAATTGGACAAGGCAAAATTGCAGCAAAAGCAAAAAAATTAAAAGGAACATCTATTTATATGGATATTTCTTCTGTTGGAGCAACCATTAATGTTATGCTCGCAAGTGTTTTAGCCGACGGTATTACCATCATCGATAATGCCGCAAAAGAACCACACATTGTTGATGTAGCAAACTTTTTAAATACCATGGGGGCTAATATAAAAGGGGCAGGAACCGATACCATAAAAATAACAGGCGTAAAAGAGCTTTTGGGAAATGCAACCTATTCTGTTGTTCCAGATCAAATTGAGGCTGGTACCTTTATGGTTGCCGCAGTTGCATCCAAAGGTGATATTACTTTAAAAAATTGTATCACAAAACATTTAGAAGCCATCACGGCAAAAATATGTGAAGTTGGTGGAATTGTTGAAGATTATGGCGATTCCATGCGTGTTTATTGTAATAAAAGGCCTTCCAAAGCAACCATAAAAACTCTTCCCTATCCAGGATTTCCTACTGATATGCAATCTCAAATGGGAGTGCTTTTATCCGTAGCAGATGGTACTAGTATTATCAATGAAAGTATTTGGGAATCACGTTTTCAATATACAGAAGAGCTTAATAAAATGGGAGCCAAAATAACCTCTCAGGGAAAAACGGCTTTCTTTGAAGGAGTAAAAGAATTAAAAGGAGCACCTGTTTATGCTTCAGACTTACGTGCTGGTGCTGCTCTTATTGTTGCCGGCATTATTGCAAAAGGAATAACAGAGGTTTATAACTTAGAATATATTGATCGAGGTTATGAAAATATTGAACAAAAATTTCGTGACCTTGGTGCCAAAATAAAACGAGTAGAAGAAAATTAAGAGGAAATACATATGTTAAATTTTTGTAGTTTATATAGCGGAAGTAGTGGAAATTGTTTATTCGTAGAAACAGAAAACACAAAATTATTAATTGACGCTGGCGTTAGTCTAAAAAAAATAGAAAAAGCTTTGCGGAGATTTCAACATTTCAGCATCTAATTTAGATGGTGTTATTGTAACACATGAACATACAGACCATATTCAAAGTCTTGGGAATTTATCTAAAAAATTTAATATACCGGTCTTTGCAACTTCGCAGACTTTTGATGCTATGCCTAAACAAAGTGAAAAAATAGCAGATAGCAATAAAAAAAGCATTCATATTGATCAAAAATTCTCTATTGGGGATATCGAAATTTTACCATTTTCTATTCCCCATGATGCTGCTAATCCTTGCGGATATACTTTATTTTCTGACAATAAAAAAATTAGTATTGCAACAGATATCGGTCATATCACAACTGATATTGTAAAACATATCGATGGTAGTGAATTTATACTTTTAGAAGCCAATTATGACCCAGAAGTATTAAAATACACCAAATATCCATTTAAATTGAAAAACCGTATTGCAGGGCCTACAGGGCATTTGTCAAATCAAGATGCCGGACAAACCATAAACTATTTAATAAAATCCGGATTAAAAAATGCTATTTTAGGTCACTTAAGTAAAGAAAGCAATTTCCCTGAACTTGCTTACCAAACAGTTATAGATGAATTAATCTCTAATGGTACAAATTTAGATAATTTTAATCTTTCTATTGCTAATAGAGATTATCCTGGCAAACTAATACATATTTAATTAATTTATAGGAATGTAGAGAAAATAAAATAGAATTTAAAATGAAATAGAAAAATTATTAAACTGAGAATATCATAATGGTATAAATAACATTTTCTTGGCAATATTTAATATTTATTAAGGGGCTAAATATTAGGTTAACTTTATTCTATTTTCTCTACAAAATTAAAATCTTTATTTTTGGATTTCTTTCATTAATTTTTTTGAAAATAATTTGATGATTAAATTTCTTATAAAAATAAAAATTAATAAAAATAATACTATCCTAAGAATGATAAAAATCATAAAAAATTTCCTTTGATTTAATTTTTACTTGTTTTAATCATAACTCATTTTACATAATTTGTCAAGAAAAACTTTTTGACAAAAATCGACAAACTTTGACATTGTAACATTTTCATTGTCGTTTTTATATGTTTTTTGGAAAATTTTAGCAAAACTTATTGACCAAAATTAAAAAATATGGTAGTATATTAGTTGTAATTTAATATAACAAATTAACTTCCAATATTTAAAAATACAAATGAAATAAATTTAATTCATAACATATTATTTAAAATAAAATAACGGTACCATTAAACCAAAATTAAAAAATAAAATAATTAATGGAGAAAGGTAAGTATACTATAAAATTATTTTTAATTATAGTATACAAGGAATCATTATGAAATCAACAGGTATAGTAAGAAAATTAGATGAATTAGGTAGAGTTGTCATTCCAAAAGAAATAAGAAATAAACTAGAAATAGAACAAAAAGACCCTATTGAAATATTTATAGATGGAAATGCAATTATCCTAAAAAAATTTGAATCAGGTTGTATTTTTTGCAATAATTCCAGAGATTTAACTACCTACAAAGAAAAATTAATTTGTAAAAAATGTTTGTCAAAAATATCTGAATTAAATTTTGAGGAAAATAAAAAATTATAAAAAATAATATTTTTATTTTATAAAAAGTGGTTTTTTCAATTAAATGATGAAACCACTTTTTTATTTATTTTATAAAATATTGATAAATTTCATTTTTATTAACTCCTCTAGCTTTTGCTATTTTTTTTATAATTTCTTTTTTATCAAATCCTTGTTTTTCATATAACTTATAATGTTCTTCTAAACTTAAATTATTTAAAATATTTTCGGTATTTTTTTCTTGATTCCCTTCAATTAATAAAATCATCTCACCCTTTAATTTATCACACTTTTGTATTAATTCCTCTATATTTCCTCTAATTAATTTTTCATTGATTTTCGTAAGTTCTCGCGCCAAAACTATTTTTCTATTTTTTATCAATTCTTTTAAATCTTTTAACGTTTCTTTCATTTTGTGAGGTGCTTCATAAATAATAATTGTTTTGTTTTCATTTTTTATTTCTTCTAATTTTTCTTTTCTTAATTTTTTATGCATAGGTAAAAAACCCAAAAAAACAAATTCTTTTGTATCTAAACCTGATGCAATTAAAGCATTAATCGCAGCACAAGCTCCAGGAATTGGAATTACTTCAATATTCTCTTCAATTGCCTTTTTTACAATGAATTCTCCTGGGTCTGAAATTCCTGGTGTTCCAGCATCTGAAACAATAGCAATATTTTTTCCTTCTTTTAATTTATGAATTAAAAAACTTTCTCTTTCTTCTTCATTATGCCTGTGATTACTAATTAATGTGTTTTTTATTTGAAAATGATTTAATAATTTTAAAGTATTTCTAGTATCTTCTGCTGCAATAAAATCTACTTCTTTTAAAATTTTTATAGCTCTAAAAGTTATATCTTCTAAATTTCCAATTGGCGTTGCTACTAAATATAATTTCCCTTTCATTTTTCCTCCAAATTTATTTAAATAAAATTATATAAATTCAAATAAAATCAAATTAATCGATTTATATATTTTTATCTTTTTTTATCTTTTTTTATGAATTTTTTTCTAATTTTTATTATATATTTTTAAAATATCATCTGTATAATTCATATTATCTTGATAAATATATAAATTATTTTCATATTCTAAAAATGGTTTTCCATTTTTTATTCCTTTTATTAAAATTAAATTTGTTTTTTTATTTTTATTTGGATAAACAAATTTTATTTTTTTAGGTTCTATGTTTTTTTGTCTCATAATATAAAAAATATCGACTAATCTATCTGGTCTATGTACCATATAAAATTCACCAAAATCTTTTAATAAAAAAGATGCCATTTCTATAAAATCTTCTAGTGATGCTGCTACTTCATGTCTTGCTATCAATTTATTATCATTTACATTAATAACTCCTGTATTTATTTTTTTATAAGGTGGATTTGTTATAACTACATCAAAACTTCCCTTTTTATATTTTTCTTTTAAGTCTACAATATTTTGGTTTAAAATTTTTATTCTATTTTCTAGGCAATTTAATTTTATACTTCTATGCGCCATATCAGCCACTTCCTCTTGTATTTCCACCCCTACAAAACTTGTATCCTTCGTTTTTGCCGACAATAAAATTGAAATAATTCCTGTTCCTGTCCCTAAATCGATTACTTTCGAATTTGGTTTTATTGTTTTTGCAAAATCTGTTAGAAGGACACTATCCATTCCAAAACAAAAACCATTTTTATTTTGAATTATTTTTAAATTTTTAAATTCTAAATCATCTATTCTTTCATTTTCTTTTAAAATAATATCCATTTTATCTCACCATTCAAAAAACTCTTTCATATTATACTATAAAAAAGGAGTTTTTTCAATGAATAATTCAATTTTAAGTAATAATGGTAATCGCAAGGCCCCACCACCTAAAAATCATCCTAAAAAAATTGATTTTAAAAAATTAAAAAATAATACTTGTAATTCTTTAAATGAAGTCGAATGCTTTTTAAATAATCTTCACCGATTTACAAATTATATAAAATTATATAAAATTTTAAAATAAAGTTCTAAAATGGACAACATAAAAATAGGATTTACAAAAGAAAAATTTTAGGAGGCATTTTATATATGAAAAACAAAAAAATATTATTTTTACTTATTTTGGTTTTAATTATCATTTTAGTTGCTCTTTTTTTTATTGTAAAAAATTTTAAAACCAAAAATACTTCGGAAGAAAACACAATTTACAATGATTACATTCCAGAAGAAGAGATTAGTTCTGAACAAATGAGAGAAACAATTGTTACTTTATATTTTATCGATTTAAATCATAATTTAGAAAAAGAAGCAAGACGAATCGATTCTGCTACATTATTAGATAATCCATATAAAACATTAATCGAATTATTACTTGCCGGTCCGCAAACAGATACCTTGACAAAAGTTTTTCCAGATAATACACAAATCTTAGATACTACTTTACAAAATAGCTGTGTTACATTAAATTTTTCAGAACATTTATTAAATTATGAAGATGAAAATCAAAAATATAATATCATAAACTCACTATTAAATACCTTGACCCAATTAAATGAAGTAAACTCTATAAAAATATTAGTAAATAATTCTTCTTGCGATGAATTTGACGAAGAATATTCTTTATCTCATTGACACCTATTTTAACCTAAAAAATCCATTGACAAAGCCTTAATAATATTGTACTATAATAATAGCAAATAAAAAAAGTAACAAAATTATGATCACAAACATATCATATAATAGGGGTAAAAAAATGATTATAGAAGAAGAAAAAGTAGAAATTATGGAGGATAATACTACTGAAAATACTACTACATCAACCTTTAAACCAGCACAAGATACTTCACTAAAATCTTCCAAACATTGGATTATGGTAGTTTGTATTTTTTTAGTAATTTTTTTATGTTTTCTAGCCATTATCTTTGGTATATTTACTTTTTATAATTACCAGAACAATCAAACCATTTCAAAAGGAATCTACATCAATGGTATCGATGTTTCAAATCTTACCAAAGAGGAAGCCAAAAATAAATTAACTACATACTATTCAGAAAAACTTTCAAATGATATCACTTTAATTCATAATGATTATACAACTTATATTAAAGCATCTGAAATAAATTTATCTTTTGATGTAGAAGCTGCCGTAAATTATGCTTATCAATTTGGAAAAAGTAGCAATATATTTGCAGACAATTATCAAATATTTAATGCTATGATAAACGGAATTGATATTATGCCAACAGCAAGTTTCGATGAAGAAAGTTTAAAAAATATATTAAACAATCTCTCTTCCGAACTTCCTGATGCCGTAGTGGAAAGTGGATATTATATAGATGGAAATACTTTAATTATAACTAAAGGTAAGGATGGCTATATAATAGATGTAGACTCGACAATAGAAAAAATCAGACAAAAAATTTCTGATTTAAGCTATTTTCATGAAGTAATTGAAATAGACACCATTGCACAATCTCCTAAAGAAATTGACTTAGATGCCATTTATAATGAAGTACATAAAGATGCAAAAGATGCCTACTATACAACAGATCCTCATGTAGTATATCCATCTGAAAACGGAATAGATTTTGATATTTCACTAGATGAAGCCAAAGAATTACTACAAACAGCTGACACAGAATGTGAAATTCCTTTAAAAGTATTATATCCAACTGTTACAACCAACATGATTGGTCAAGAAGCATTCCCAGATTTATTGGCATCTTATTCAACAAGATATGCTACTTCCAATACCAATCGAACCACCAATCTTCGACTTTCAGCTGGTAAAATAGATGGTTATGTTCTACTTCCAGGGGAAACCTTTTCTTATAATACTGTTGTAGGAGAAAGAACCATAGCTGCTGGCTACAAAGAAGCTGCGATTTATGAAAATGGGCAAGTGGTAGATGGCCTTCGGAGGAGGTATTTGTCAGATTTCTACAACTTTATATAATGCTGTTTTATTTGCCAATTTAGAAATTGTGGAACTATACAATCATCAATTTGTTCCTTCCTATGTTACGGCAGGGCGTGATGCAACCGTCGTTTATGGTGTAAAAGACTTTAAATTTCAAAATTCCAGGAATTATGCAATAAAAATAACCTGTTCAGTATCCAATGGAATTGCACAATTTCAAATTTGGGGCGTAAGAGAAGAAACGGAATATGAAGTAGAAGTGTCTGCTAATATAACCAGCCGAACCTCTTCTTATATTAAAGCATCTACCTATCGAACTTTAAAATTAAATGGTCAAACTGTCAATACGGAAAAAATAGCAAATTCAACTTATAAAGTACACTAATTCACAAAAAAGACTAGGAAGTCTGTTAAACTTTTCCTGGTCTTTTTTGCTAATCATCTATAAGTTTTCTTCCGTCCACAAAAATACCAAAAATATCATTTGACAATAAGCGCAAAATCATATAGAATAAAAGGGATTTGAGAATAGAAAAATTGACATAAAGGAGTGAAATTTATGGAGCAAAATTTATTACACGTAGGACTAGATGTTGGCTCTACAACTGTAAAAGTAATTGTAAGGAATAACAAAAAAGAAACCATATATAAAGATTATAGAAGACATTTTTCGGATACGAAAAATACGGTATGTACTATGCTAGAAGAATTAAATAAAATGTTCCCAGATAGCAAATTTACGTTAGCCCTTACGGGTTCAGGTGCAATGTCTGCTGCTAAATTTTTAGGCGTTAACTTTATTCAAGAAGTAGTATCTTGCAAAAGGGCAGTGGAACGTTATATTCCTGAAACTGATGTCGTAATAGAGCTTGGTGGAGAAGATGCCAAAATTATATATTTTGATCAATCTATTGAACAAAGAATGAATGGAACTTGTGCCGGAGGAACTGGCGCTTTTATTGACCAAATGGCATCACTTTTACATACAGATACAGCCGGTCTAAATGACTTAGCTAAAAATTATCAAACCATTTACCCCATCGCATCCAGATGTGGTGTCTTTGCTAAAACAGATATACAACCTTTAATTAACGAAGGAGCCGCTAAAGAAGATATTGCCTCTTCCATTTTCCAAGCAGTTGTCAATCAAACCATTTCTGGTTTAGCTTGTGGTAGGCCAATTCGAGGAAAAGTTGCTTTCTTAGGAGGTCCATTGACCTATCTTTCTGAACTTAGAAAGCGATTTATTGAAACATTGCAATTGAAGGAAGATGAAATTATTGTCCCAAGGGAAGCCCACCTTTTAGTTGCAAAAGGAGCAGCTCTTGATTCCCTAGAAGAAACCCCAATAACGAACCAAGAACTTTCCCAAAAAATAGAAAATTTACGTATGTCACAAGATACAACAACAGAGCCTATTGAACCTTTATTTCAGAATTATAAAGAATACGAAGAATTTAAACAAAGACATAGTAAAGCTTCTGTTAAAAAGCGTGGTCTTGAAAACTTCAAAGGAGATTGTTTTCTTGGAATCGATGCAGGTTCTACTACAACGAAAATCGTGTTAATTGATAAGGAGGGCAGCCTTTTATATTCCTTATACGGAAGTAATGAGGGAAATCCACTTCAAAGTGTTATTAAAATGCTAGATGCTTTATACAAAGTTTTACCAAAAGAAGCAAAACTAAGATTTAGTGGTGTAACCGGTTACGGAGAAAAACTAATTCAAACCGCCTTAAATGTTGATATTGGAGAAATTGAAACCATTGCACACTATACGGCTGCCAAACAATTTGAACCAGATGTAACCAGTATTGTAGATATTGGTGGACAAGATATGAAATATATCCGCCTAAAAGATGGAGCAATTGATAGTATTATGCTAAATGAAGCTTGTTCTTCAGGCTGTGGTTCCTTTATCGAAACATTTGCTAAAAGCTTAAATCTAGAAATTTCAGAATTTGTAAAACAAGCCTTAGAATCCAAAAGACCTGTAGATTTAGGTTCTAGGTGCACCGTATTTATGAACTCTAAAATTAAGCAGGCACAAAAAGAGGGTTATACCGTTGGCGATATTTCAAGTGGTCTTTCCTATTCTGTGATCAAAAATGCTTTGCAAAAAGTTATGAAAATAAGGGATTTTAATACACTTGGCGAAAAAATAGTCGTGCAAGGTGGCACCTTTTACAATGATGCTGTTCTTCGCGCTTTTGAAAAAATCGTTGGTAAAAATGCCATAAGATCCGATATAGCAGGTCTTATGGGAGCTTACGGAATGGCCTTAATTGCTAAAGAACAATATGAAACCAATTTAGATATGGAATATTATTCTACTCTAACAAAGCCAGAAGATTTAGATAAATTAGATATCAAAATAACTCATACCAGATGTAATGGATGTGAAAATCATTGTAAACTTACCATTAATACATTTAGTAACGGAAAACGCTATATCTCTGGAAACCGCTGTGAAAAAGGAGCAGGTATTGTATCAGAACACAAAAATCTTCCAAATTTGGTGAAATATAAATATGAAAGAATTTTTGACTATAAACCTTTAGAAGAACAATATGCAACTCGCGGAACCATTGGTATCCCTAGAGTTTTAAATATGTATGAAGATTATCCATTTTGGTTTACGTTCCTAACGAATTTAGGGTTTCGTGTTATCATCTCTGAAAAAAGTACACGTAAAACCTATGAAAAAGGAATGGAATCCATGCCATCAGAATCGGTATGTTATCCTGCTAAACTTTCTCACGGTCATATTGAAAGCTTACTAGAACAAGGAATTAAAACCATTTTTTATCCTTGTATGCCATTTTCTAGAAAAGAATTTGAAAAAGCAGATAACAAATACAATTGCCCAATTGTTATTTCTTATTCAGAGGTATTAAAAAATAATGTAGAAAACCTAAAAAAACCTGGCATAAAATTCATCAATCCATTCCTACCTTTTGACACACCAAATCTAGTGAAAAAGATGTTAGAATTAGATGAATTTAAAGAATACAACTTTACCAAACAAGAATTAACCGATGCTGCTCAAAAGGCAGAGACAGAATATCATAAATGTAAAAAAGATATTCAAGATAAAGGGATGGAAACCGTTCGTTACCTAAAAGAAAATAATTTAAAAGGAATTGTACTAGCAGGACGTCCTTATCATGTAGACCCTGAAATCAACCATGGAATTGACACTTTAATTACCTCCCTAGGCTTAGCGGTTCTTACCGAAGATAGTATCTCCAACCAAGTAGACATTAAAAGACCTCTTCGCGTTGTGGACCAATGGATGTTCCATTCTAGATTATATGCAGCAGCTGATTTTGTTGGAAAACATGACAACTTAGAACTTGTTCAATTAAACTCTTTCGGTTGTGGGGTAGATGCTGTAACAACAGACCAAGTAGAAGAAATTTTAAAAAGCTATAATAAAATGTATACTTTAATCAAAATTGATGAAGTAAATAATTTAGGAGCTGTTAAAATTCGTATTCGTTCCCTTCTTGCTAGTATGAATAAACGAAATAAGGAAAAACAAGAAGGAAATTATGAAATCCATAAAAAAATCTTTACCAAAGAAATGAGAAAAGATTATACTATTTTAATCCCAATGATGATACCAATTCACTTTGAACTATTAGAACCTGCCGTAAACTCTTGTGGTTATCATATGGAACTTTTAAGAGAATGTACCCAGCATACCGTAGAAACTGGTTTAAAATATGTCAATAATGATGCTTGTTATCCTTCCATATTAGTTACTGGTCAAATGATTGAAGCATTAGAATCTGGAAAATATGATGTTAATAAAACTGCTTTAATCATGTCACAAACCGGTGGAGGATGCAGAGCAACCAATTATATCGGATTTATTCGTAAAGCCTTAAAAGATGCTGGATTTGAACAGGTTCCTGTCATATCTCTTAATGTAGTTGGTATGGAAAAAATGCCTGGCTTTAAGCTTACTCCAAAGCTTATTGACAAACTTATTAAAGCCGTATTATTAGGAGATTTATTGCAAAAAATGCTTCATAAAAATAGAGCTTATGAAATACATAAAGGTGATACAGATAAAGTATTTAACTCTTGGATGGAAAAATCGAAAAAATTAGTTGCTAGTTGTACCAACAAAGAATTCAAACAAGCTATCTATGATATGGTAGATGATTTTGAAAAAATTGAAGTTGACATGACAAAAGAAAAACCAAGAGTTGGAATTGTTGGAGAAATTTTAATTAAATATCATCCATTTGGCAATAACTATGTGGTAGATTTACTGGAAAAAGAAGGTGCAGAAGTTGTTTTACCTGATTTTATGGGATTTATTAAATTTATGGCAACCCATAGAATTACTTTCCATTCCTTACTAAATAGTAATAAAATTTCAAGTGCCGTTAGTAAAGTTGCTTTAAACTTAATTGATTTAGTAGAAAAAGATACGAAAATTGCTTTAGCTAAATCCCATAAAAATTATTTACCACCTTGCGATATTTGGCATTTAGAAGATAAAGTAAAAGATATTTTATCGATTGGAAATCAAACTGGTGAAGGTTGGTTCTTAACAGCCGAAATGATTGAATATATTGAAAATGATATTCCAAATATTGTATGTGTTCAACCTTTTGCTTGCCTTCCAAACCATGTTGTTGGTAAAGGTGTTATTAAAACCATTCGTAGTAAATACCCTCTTGCCAATATTGCTCCTGTTGATTATGACCCTGGAGCAAGTGAAACCAACCAAGCTAACCGCATTAAACTTTTAATGACAGTGGCTAAAGATAATTTGAAATTGAAACAAAATGAGAAAAAGGCTATCGATAAGGAAAATGAGGTATTGACTGACAATAAAGTTAAACTTAAACAAGAAAATTAGATATAATAGAAATAAAAAATTAGGAGAATTGGAATGAAAAACTATTATGAAATATTAGAAGTATCGGAAAACGCTTCTTCAGAAGTTATTGAAAAAGCTTATAAAGCTTTAGTGAAAAAATATCATCCCGATTTACAACCAACTGAAAAAAAGCAAGAAGCAGAAAACAAAATAAAAATAATTAACGAAGCCTATGATATTTTATCCAATCAGCAAAAAAAAGAAAATTATGATAAGCAATTAAAAATGCAAAAAATGAAAGAAGAACAATTAAAATTCGACTCTATGAAAAAAAATACCGGAAATGATGTGCATAGTAGTAAAAATAATCATTCCCAAAGTAACACTCAAAATCATAATCCAAATTCAACCATGCAAAAAAGAGTAATTAAAAATCCTTTGAATATTACATCAAACGATTATGATGATTTTGATAGACAAGAGGAATATAATAGAGTAATTAACGAAGCCTATAACAATGCTTATAATAATGCTTATAATGAAGCATATATCAATAGTTTAAAAAATATGGGTTATCAAATTAAATATGAAAGACCTTTTAAAGAAAAAATAAGAACATTTTTTGCAGCTGTTTTAGCCATTCTTTTTCTTATTGTTGTTTTCTTTATATTATGGCATATTCCATTTGTTAGAAATTATCTCATCGATTTATACAATAGCAATGATATCATTCGAATTTTGGTAGATATTGTGAAAAATATATGGTCAAGTTTTATTTCTTTATTTAGTGATAAAGTTTAAAATTTAATTAAGAAAAACCTAGCGTTCAAAAACACAGAACACTAGGATTTTCTTTTCTTCTTATCCAAATATACTTACAAGGATTAGGTTTAGTATCAGCAATCCGTACCATTTCCAAGACCGCCATGGTAACAGAAAGTCTACTACACCTTCTCCTTTCGCAGTTAAAACTTTAATCACTGCATAACCGATAAGAACTACCAACATTACTGTTAATATTGCACTCATATTTTTGCCCTCCTTATTGGGAATTGATACTTTTATTATACCATATTTTCTCTTGAATATCAAATCACCTTAAAAGGTATTGTTTCCCTTATTTTCAATCACATCTATTTTCTTATCATCTTTTACATTTCCAAATTCACTTACATTACCATCATAGGAAAAGGTATGATTATTATAATCTACATTCATAATCATGTAAATAGCTATACTTCTATCCTCTGATACATGGTAGATTTGCTCTATCATATATCTTGCTACATGATTATTTTCACTAAATTTACAAATTTTTGCAATCGAATATTTTTGGGTATCGTCAATATTGGAAATATAATTTAATATACTATTTCCTGTTGATGTAGCTACTCCATTTTCATTAAAAATTTCATCTAATAATTCATCTGAAAACAAATTATAAAGTTCTTGTCTTGCATTATCATCATTATTTGTTTTTGCCTTAAACATGGTTAATAATAATTTTTGTGTAACATTTGATACATCTTGATACTCTTCTGACGAGCTGTCGATTTCCTGAAGAATAGAGGTAGTTTCTACTGTTTCATTTCTTGTCTCATTTGAAGTTGTATTTTGCTCTATTTGATTGGTTGATTCTGTTTGTTCTGTTTGTTCTTCTTCTGTTTGATTTACTAAATTTTGTTCTGTCTCATTCTCGTAATAATGATTCGTATTTCTTATTAGCATATAAAATACTACGATCAAAAGTCCTACTAAAAATACTTTAAACCCATTCCTGCTTAGCCATAATCTCAATTTATTCATCTATGTTCCCCCCTATTCATCGTATGAAGTTAACACTTTTTTTATTACTATATACTTGCTTGGAAATCACAATTTTATCTATGTTATACCTTTTTATTTGCCATATTTTTCTTGTTTGCATCTGTAAAGTTTTTAAACACTTTTTTAAGAGATGCAATAATTAATATAAACATCAGGATAATAATCAATAAAATATAAAATGGACTTTCACTTATTTCATACACATTCGTTCTTGCTAAAATATAATAAATAAGTGCAATGACTGGTCTTAACAGTGCAAAATACAAATACACAATCAACCAATTTTTCAAAAATTCTTTATTTCCATTTATTCTCATAAAAGCATTCATCAATACTAATATTGGTGCAATTACCGTCAAAATAGCAACAACAGCCATTCGAACAAGCAGGATACCATATAGGAAAATTTTAAAAATCGTTATAAGAATTCCTGCTATTATATTTACAACATTTTGTACCGCATATTCTTCCCAATCATATTGCGATTGAAACATCAATAGACCTTCTAAATTCGTTTTAAAATAATAATCTATGTAAGAAGTTTTCATCGTTGTAACAGTGGAATTAAGCGGTGTAGCACCATCTGCTAAATCTTCTAGCCCTGGTAGCCAGCCCCATCCACTAAATTCCCAACTTTGTTGCCATTCTTCTAATGTCGTAACAACAATTCCTGTACTTCCTCCTCCTGTACAACTTACAATTTGGCCATTTCCAACATAAATACCAACATGTCCTGCATCTTGCCCACAGGAGCTATCGATTGTTCCACTAGAACTTCTGTAAGAAAATACTGCTGCTCCAGGTATAATGTCTGTCATACTAGTAGAAACAATCGAATTAATTCCCGCATTATGGGCACAACATTGATTTGGAATCTCTCTTCCTAGCGCTGTTTCATAAACATGTTCCACCCACATCTCACAATATCCTCCTGGAACACCCAAATTATTTAAGGTATTTGCTTGATCAATTACTTTTTGTCTTAATTCTCCACTTTCAGTACCATCTAAAACAGAAACCGTACCCAAAGAATCCATATTAGAAATAGATGTAGAACTAGTACCTACTTTTGAATTTTTAACATATACAACAATAGAATTCCCTGCTGCTTCTTCTGTTACATATTGATCCGAAATTTCCGTAATAAAATTTGAAAAGAAAATTACGAAATTTAATATATATGGCAAACATACTAAAATAAAAAATGAAATGAGCCATTGTTCAATAAATCTTTTTTCTAGTGAATCTTTTTGTGGATTTTTCCCTTTTCCCCCTTTAAAAACCTTTCCAAATGGTAATACACTTTCTTTTTTCGAAATACCGGTATAAACCAAAATAACTGCTAAATAGATTAACAAAGTAAGCATAGCTGCTAACCCAATGTAATAAAATACTCTAAAAAAACTTCTTACAATTTCACTTAATTTCGTCCAAATTTTATTTTCATTGGATGAATTAATATTTAAAAAGTCTATATCTAGTAAATCAAGGAAATCGGCATCACCATATAAAACAGTATCTAAAGAGCTTTCGATACAAGGTAGTTTTTCTGAGCTTATTAAATCATTAGCATCAATTAATACATCATAATTCTCAGGCTCCCCATCTTCTTGTACTATTTTAAAGTCAATCTTCTCTTTGACTTCCTCTAAAGTATATGCATTAACTTTAGAATTTATTTGGCATATAGCCAAAAACATTCCTATGAAAATAACGAATACTTTTTTTACTTTTTCCAAAGCTATATGCCCTCCTTCCTTTTTCTATGAATCGGATTATTCATCTATGGCTACTGTATATTCCATTAAAGCTGTTCGTTTTATTTGATATATCTTATTTTCACTTTTTATGGATAAGACGATAAATTCATTTTCTATTTCTTGTTGACATTCTTGCACATTGCTAGTATATAAGCTTTCTTTATTTTGTTCTACATATTGTTTAAAAGCTTCTATATCATTATTAAATTGATTTCTTTTGTATTCCTCATCTAATAGATTATACGCTAGATCTACATTATATTTTAATTTAAAGATAAAATCATTTCTATATCTTTCACAAAATTCTTCTACTGACAAATCGTTTTCTTTATATTGATTATAATCATTTTTACTAATTTCTCTATCTTGTATAAAATTTTGGCTCGTATTTTGTATGGTTTGTTGGTATTCTTGGTTGGTTAAAAATAACATATCAAACGTTTCATTGGTATAATCAATTGTAAATTTGACATAATATTCATCAAATTTGGTTTCCTCTCCATTTACTAAAATTCCTCTAATATAATAAGTAAAATTTCTTTCTCCCTCATATTGATACATTTCTTGTGAATACCATTTAGAAATATTACGAGAAATATTAATAATATTTGTGGTATTTCTATCTTGCAATAAATTTAAAGCCTCATTATCTTGATGATTTTTTATATAGGTAAAAAATGTATTAATATAATCATCAATAGAGAAAAAGACATAGTCATTTGTTGATTTTGCTATATAAGAATTACGCTCTACCAATGTATCTTGTGGCATATTATCATCTAATAGACTGTCATTTGTGGTATTGGTAGTATTAGTCGTGTTTGTATCTGTTGCATTACTAGTACTATTTTCCGTAGAATTGCTCACATTTTCATTTTCTGCTGTTGGTTCTCTTTCTTCCATTGGTGAATTTTTTACTAAAACAAATATCGCAATTATTAAACCAATTAATATCATAATTAACACTAAAATGATTCTTTTTATATTTTTCATAAACTTCTCCTAAAATTATTTTGGTGAATCCAAGTATATATATCCATTTAAAGAATAACCATCAAATTCATGTCCATCTAACCCTATTTTATGAACACCTCTCCATGATTTACCACTTCCTGCATCTGATATCCATATACCATCTGTTGTTACTCCTTCTACATAAGCTACATGTCCATATCCACTACCTCCAGACCAGGAAATAATCGAATTAGGCCTTGGTGTTTGCCCATATTCAAACCAGCCATTTTCTTGATTGATTGCATAATATTCTCCACCATTTCCCATTTGTGTTGGATATTTTTTGTATTTTGTACCATATAACTCTAAATACATACTTGCTCTTCCATTTGCCCACCAGGTGCATTGAAATGGTGTTAATAAATTATATGGTTTGCTCCAATATTTGGCAAATGGTCCATTTTGATACTCTCCATTAGAGTGAACTTGGGTATGTAACCATTGTTGCTCAATAAGATTTTGTAATTCAGTAGCCTCTTCTTGTGTTTGTATTCCCCCAGGTGAAATGCTATAATCGGAACCTTCTTCATCGTCTTTAAAACTATATAGTACTGTTGCATCATCTCTTCCTTGTGTAAGATTATCAAATACCGTAGAAAGAAAAACCCAGAAACTTCTAAATAAAGATCCAATGGCACCAGCAATTGTCCCTGATTCAGAGTCTACACTACCACTTGATTTTGTGTTATAATTTCCATCTAATCCAACCGGTCCATCTGGATATTGACTAATATTGCCTCCATTAACAATTTTGGTAACACCTTTTAAGCGATCTAATAAGCCTGTTCCACCTATAATTGGCCAATCAGATGAATTATTTGATAATTCGCTCATTACTTCAACAATATTACATTGTCCTCCAGATTCATGACCATAAACAACGCCATCTGTCCAAGAATAGCCGACATCTACCCAAATATCTTTTGAATCTCCAATAATACATGGATATACGGTTTCCGTTCCATTATTTGTTACATAAATGTCCACATAATCACCTGGTAGTCCATAGGTAGGCACTAAAGCTACCATATATCTTTCTTGTCCTCCAACTGTGATATAGGCCCAATGTTCATCACTATGTGGTTTTCCCTGACTATTCCACATACTATTTAAAGATGCTTGTGTCGTGCCACTCGCCCAAGTTACATCTTCACTTTCATAAGTTGCTGCACTTTGTGGCATATCTTGTGGGACTTCAATGGCATCTCCTGCATCAGGAACTTCTACATCACTATGTACACCACCTGCTCGATCATACAAAGTTACTGTATGGAAACCGGAAAACTTGTCCAAAAAGGTAATAATCATTTGGAAGCAAGTATATCAAAACAACCAATAAACATAAAATACAAAATAATTTTTGTTTTAATTTTTGTTTCATATCTTGCTTCCTCCTTTCATAACGATCTATTTTTCTTTTTTACTTATAATTGGTTGATGGCAATTACAAAGTCTTCATTTTCCTTTAAAGTTACTGTCATCGTAAAATTTCTAAAAGTAAAATCATTTTCTGCTACATTGTCTGTTATTTTTACATTATATTGATAGACATTGGATGAAATCATTAAATATTCATCATCGATCTCATAGTTTATTTCATCATAAAAATGATTGGTAATAAATTCTTTAAATTCATCTATGTTTTTATAATAATTATTTTTTTGTACTGGATTTAACTTTTCGTAAACAAATTCATAATTCTTATCATCAATTGCCTCTATTACTCGATTAATACAGTATTTTGCTTGTACATTTGGTAATGATGCATTGTAAATATCATCCTGTATTACCATTGTATAATTATCTAATATCAACGTATATTCCATTAAACTAGTCATTTTAAAAGTATAATAACGATTACTGTTTCCCACTGCCGTATATTGCCAATTATTCTCCTTTTCTTGTTGTTGATATTTGGATATGGAATCTAAATATAATTCTTCTTTATTTTCTTGTATATATTGTTCTAATTCTTCCAATGTTTTAAATCTTAACCCTTTATATTCTTCATCTAATATTTGGTATAAATGGTCTACGTCTAATAACAAATCAAATTTATATCTTCTAAATAATTCTCTTGTACAAGCCTCTGCATTTGTTGTTATATCTCCTTCTTCATAGATATTATTTTCATTTTGCTCAATGTCTTTTAAGTTTTCTATTGTTATCTTATCATTTTCTTTTAAGTTTAACTGATTGAGAGAACTTAAGTATTCATACGGATAAATTGAAAATACTTTATGGAAATGATTGACTCTTACCCAAGCAACTAAATCCGTAATTCCTCCACTTTCCATTCCTAAACGATAATATACTACATAAATACTTTCATTTTCTTTTAATTCTTGTTTATAGATTTCATCTATGCAAAAACCACTATTATATAAATTGATAAAATTATTTTCACTTAAGTTTAAATTTTCTATGACTTCTGCATCCATATAATCTAAAGAAATATTTTCATATTCATTGTAATTATAAAATGATTTTAAACAATGATTTACAAGAAAATAAGTATAAGTATCATTTACTTTTTTTAGGTCTTTATTTTGTTCTTCATTCGAATTTTCATTGCCATCTGGTGTTGTCGTATTATTTTCTATATTTGTATTTTCGGTTTCTACTATATTTTCAGGTTGTGGGCCTTGGTTATTCGAATGATTATTTTTGAATGCTAAATATACAATCATCGCTATTATGATAATGAATAGAAAAAATAACACAATCATTATTTTTTTTATTAGGTTCTTTTTTTTCATAACCAATACATTTCTCCTTAATTAAACTCTAATTTGCAAATAACTGTATTCTTTCTGCCCTTGTTTTTCCGTCACATACAAAGCTGAAATGCATAATATCTTTCGTTGTTCCGTTCCATTCTCCTCCCCATAATAATGTATATTTGTGAGCAATTTCAACAATAGGGGAACCAACATATATGATTTGATATTTTAAATGATTTTCTGGAAGAGCTTCCCATTCTTCTTTCGTATAAGGCTGTTGGCTTCCATATGGGTTTCCATCCTCATACCAGTTTAAATCAATGGCAGCACCATAAGTATGTGCTGATCGATAACCGATTTGGCCATATCCTGTTCCATCCACTCTATAACACCCAATTGAACCCTCAGCTATAACAAAGTTTTTGTCTGCATTATATAAATCCGTAAAAAATGCTGTCCAAAGTTTAGCAAGAAATTTATTTACTTGAATCGATCTATTTTTAGTAACTTTATTTAAGTTCGTTGTATCTCCTTCATTTTCCCACGCCCAGGTAGGTACTGTTATGGTTTCTAATTGACTTTCAACTGCTGCAGTTATTTGACTTGCGTTGGAAGGTAAGGTTTCAGTTGGTTTTTCACTTAATAATCCTCCTGTTAGACCTCGCCATACTTCTTCATCAGACATGGTGAGTAAATCTTTTATTTCAGCATCAGTAACAGTTCCAAAACTACCGGAACTTACTTCTGTCAATCCCCCTAAATCAATGAGATTCAAACTATCCAATAACATTAGTAAGCCCACTATAGAAGAAACAATGGTTATAATGGTAAGTATGGTTATCCCTATTTTCATATATTTTCTTATTTTTTTTAACATGATGTTCTCCTTTTATCATAGCGGTATTTCCTTCTAATTTACTTTTAAATTATCCAACACTACTTCTTGTTAATTCATTTTCTTGAGCCTGTCTAGATACAAATGGTATGATGGCTTGAGATGAACTTCCTTGATCTGGATACAATTCATTAACTGCTGCTGTAATATCGGCTTTCATTTCTTCATCTCGTCTTTTTTTGAATTCTTCATAAGATGACCTGCTAGCTCGTTTTTGCATTTTCAAAAGTTTTTGATACATAGCATCTCTTTCTTCTTGAATTTTAGCAAGCTTAGCTCTAAGTAATTCTGCACCTTCTTCTCCTAAAATCTCTCTTGCCTCATCTGGATTATCTAATATTTCTTCTTTTACAATTCCCTCTATTTCTTCTAATCTACTTTCTAATGCACTTGCTTGCATTTCTTCTTTTAATCTTTCATATTCTGCTTCTTTTTCTTCTAAAGATAAATCATCTCTTTTTCTTACATTTTCTCTTGCTTGATGTTCTATTTCTTTTATCTCTTCTTCACTTAATTGATGTACATTATCGAAATTTTCATCTAGGTAATTATTATAATGGGTTGATACTGTCGTATCTCTTAATAACTCGTCTAATGCTTTTCGATTTTCTTGGTTTAAGTTCATTTTTTGATTGGTTCTTTCTTCTGCGAGTGCCTGTTGAGTTAGTTGTTGATCTTTTCTTCTGGCATTTTTCATCTCAATTGCTCTATTATATACTTGTATTTTCTGTTGTCTTGTTAAATTAGGTGCCATTTGGATTACTTCTCTCATTAAATCTTTTTTATAAGTACTTTCACTTTGGCCGATATGTTTTTCTCCTCCTGCCGCAAGTAATCTTTCACTTTTTTGTGTCCTAGTGATTATATATAATTCACGTTTTTGAGAAGGTTTTAAATTAGCATTATTCTTATCCCCGTAGACATCTTGCAATACAAGCATTGATAATTGTTGTTTTGGATTTGCAGCTCTAAATTTATTATCTTGCATAAGATATCCCACAATTTTTTTGTGAAAATTGATGTCATTCATAACAACACTTACATTTGGTGCTCCCAGTGGATTTAATCCATATTGGTTTACGTTTTGTAATCCTGGGTTTAATCCATATTGGTTTACATTTTGTATACCTGGCTGATTTAATCCATATCGGTTTCCATTGGCTAATTGTTGCATTTTAAGGTAAGTACCTTTTGGTGCTATAAATTGTTTTGTAATTAAGGTCTGTGCTTTAGAAATACCTTTAATTTGAAGTGCCTTTGTATAAATATTTCCATAACCTGATTTAAGTCCTCTTACATTACCATAAATATAACTATTTGAAGTTCCATTTGGATTAAGAAGTACACGTCTTCCCGCAATTCTATTTGTTGCTTGTGAACCTTGGTTCATGGTTAATCTTCCACCATTGGCTGTATTTAAAATACTCGAAGCCTCTTGCCTTAAGCTTTTTGAGCCTCTTAATTTTGAGTTATAAATCATATTCGCATCTTGAAGAATTGGTCCTGTAATTTGACGTCTTGCTATAAATCTGTTTGAAACATCTCCACTTTGCATAATGCCACCAATACCATTTACAACGCCTATGATTGCATTTGCACCAAATCCTCCTCCAGCTGCTCCTATATTTGGCATACTCGCACCTTGTGCACCATAAGAATTCATAGGAATTCCTACATTTCCTCCTGCCATATTATAGTTTTGTGCTGCCACAACATCAGGGTTTTGTTGAGGTTCTTTTTCTAATACCTTCGCTTTTTCTCTTTCTGCTCCTGCATTTAACATATTGGTAGAAGAGCTACCACTAACTTTTAAGCCAAAAGTTTTCTTTATTTTTGATACCGCCAAATATATACTACCAAAAACAGATAAAGCTGGTAAAATAATCATTAATATATCCATTTAAAACTCCTCTCTAACTAATTGTAAAACATTCTAGTACTATTCTAGATGCTATCGCCATAATCATTTGTGCAGCCGCTAAAGTAATATACAATTCAGCCCAAGTTTTATAATTTAGAATTCTGTTATTCTCTATATTAATAGCATGTAAGGCTGCAACAATTGGTCCAACAATTGCCAATAATAACATCACTATCATTCTTAGCACCATAAATAGACCACCTGCAACATTTACAATAACTAATGCCATATATTCAAGTGTATAAACTGCTTTTTCCATATATAAATTAACATCTGTGATTTGTGCCATATATCTTACATACCCAGTAAAATTCGTACTAAAACTATAACCGCCTGATGTTGTTTCTGAATCCGAATCATCAGAAAAGCTAACATTTACTCTGATTGGAAGTTCGTCTGTATTGGATTTCAAATCTCCCAAAAACATATCACTAGCAAAAATACTTAATGCCATAATAACGATAGAACCTACTAGCATAAGAAGTGATATAAAAAATCTCTTTAATCCTTTTCTATGGTCTACTTGAGCTTGTGGGTTATCTAAAGAACCTTTTACTATATGAATTCCGTGCCAAATTAAAGTTGTAAGTAAATAAGCAGATGCTAAATAAAGTGTAACACGAATGATAGATACGGCAATATTTCTTAATACCATCCAGGGCGAATCCTCATCATGGTCCTTATCTCCTGTTAAAAAATTAATATCTGTAAAACTGATATTTCCAGCAGCCAGATTATAAACATCTACTGGGATAACTGGAATTTCTGTATCTTCTGAAAAATCTTTAGCCTCTCCATCTACATAAACATATTTTTGTCCTTTGTAAGATACATAATCTTCTCCTTTGTATTCACTTACATTGGTATACATATCTCGATTTCCAGCACCTTTATCCTCATCATTTGCTGCTGTTTTATCTGCTGCTAAATCATTATAACTATAGGCTAATCTCCAGTCTCCCGCTGTATGAAGTGTCAATGTTTGGATGGAATTTACTAATATTTGTATCGCATCAAAAATTGCTCGTAATAGTTCTAGAAAAAGTGTGCATATGGTTCCTACGGGATTTTCTGGAAAATTGCTTGCTATATCCCATACTTTTTTTGCACCAGCTACAAAATCTCCTGCTGTTGCGTTTCTTTCTTCATCATCTGTTTCAACTCCATCTATTTTAGATAAATCTTCTCCTGCATATAAAGCTTTTAAATAACAAGAGTAACTAGTTGTTACATCATCTCTAAATTCTCCATCAGTTCTTACTATAATATTAGTTCTCCATGAATATCCCTCTTTTAGCTCATTTTCACTAACATTTTCATCTAAACCAAATAATTCTTTTAATTGAGTCAAAGTAAAATTACTAGTAGCCGTCCAAAGTTGCCACCATGAATCTACCCCTTTAGAAACATTAATAGGGCTATTTCCGAAAGTTATTTGATATTTATTCTTATTTACATGTGTTATGGTTAGTGATGTCTTCATTTTCATTTCCGCCGTTAAAGATGAGCCTTCATATCCTAATTTATCCCTTAAGTCCGAAAGAATTTTATTAGTTGAATTTCCAGGTCCACTCCAGCCTATTACTAATATATTACTATTGTAATCATCTTTTATAAATCCATAAGAACAACTTTCTAAATTCAGTAAAATAAAAATAAAAATAATTGCCAATAATTTATTTCTCACACACTTCCTCCTTTCTTACTACATTTTTTAGTTAAAAATCGTACATTCTAGCACTATTTTAGAAGCAATTGCCATCAGTATTTGTACAGCTGCTAAAGTTACATATAATTCAGCCCAAGTTCTATAATTCAAGGTTCCGTTATCTTCCTTTTTGATAGCATAGAAAGTTGCAACAATAGGTCCAATTATTGCTAATAACAGCATTACTATCATTCTTACAACCATAAACACTCCACCAGCAACATTTACCAAAACTAATGCTATATATTCAAATGTATATACTGCCTTTTCCGTATACTTATCAACATCATTAATTTGTGCCATATATCTTATATATCCAGTAAAATTCGTACTAAAGCTATAACCGCCTGACGTAGTCGACTCTGAATCAGATTGCGAATTTTCTTCAGGCGTAAGGCTAACATTAACCCTTATAGGAAGTTCATCGGTGTCTGATTGAAATCCTTCTAGAAACATATTACTTGCATAAATACTTAATGCCATAATAACGACTGATCCAACTAGCATAAGTAGTGAGATGAAAAATCTTTTTATACCCTTTTTATGTTCCATTTGAGCTTGTGGATTGTCCAAAGACCCTTTAACTATATATATGCCATGTAAAATTAAGCTTGTAATTAAAACTGCTGCCGCAAGATACATGGTTACATGCATAATCGTCACTGCAATATTCCTTAAAGTCATCCATAGTGAATTTTCTCGATTTTCTTTATCTACTGTTAAAAAATTAATATCTAATAAGCTTATATCACTAATAGATAAATTATAAACATCTATTGGAATTACTGGAATTTCCGTATCCATTGAAAACCCTTTATCGTCCCCATCTACATAAACATATTTTTGTCCTTCGTAAGATACATAATCTTCACCATTATATTTACTTACTTTTGTATACATATCCCTTTTTCCATCACTGTTTGCATCCTTTACCAACTCATTATATTCATATGCTAATCTTAAGTCAGTAAATGTACCAAGGGAAACAGTTTGAATAGAATTAATTACTATTTGTACAGCATCAAATAACATAGTCAGTAAATCAAGAAGAGCTGTAATTATCGTTCCAATTGGATTATGCTTAAAATTTTCTACAAAATTCCATACTTTTTCTCCAACATCAATTACAGTATCAGCTACATCTGTCACCGGATCTGATACCATCTCTCCTATTAAAGTATATTCTGTATCATCTATTGAAACGGCCTGCCCTTTTGCAATATCTTCTTCCGTCGTATAAATATCTTTCAGTTTAGCTCTATAGTAGTAATTCTCTCCTACCACTTCTTCATTTGAAGTTATAATAATCAAGGCATCCCAACTATCCCCTTTTGAAGCATTGTTTTTTCCTCCATATATATTTACTAAATCTTCTTCACTAATTCCAGATATTGTTTCATAGCTATCGGTTCCTGTACCGAATCCTTATTGTATACGTATATTCATTTTCCACCCAGGGAAGCATAGAAAGAAAGGTTTGTTTTTTTTCTTCTACTGATATTTTAGTCCTCATTTTCATTTCTTTATTAATTGTATTTCCTTTATAATTAAAATCTTTCTGTAAATTTGCTAAAATATTATCTTTGGCTTCTTTGGTTAATTCTTCTGTCCATCCTGTAAAACCTCCAGAAGACCAATTAGTAATTTGTTTATTTATATCTTTACTTATTACTCCATAAGATTTTCCTACTCCAATCATCAAAATAATGATTACTATGATTAAAATCCTACAAATATTTCTTCTCACAAGTCCTCCTTTCTAGCCTATATATAATACAATTCTATAGATCATTACTACAACAATAGGTATCCAAAGCCAAAGTAAATAGGTTGTTAGCCAGTTTTTAAATTGTAAAATATTGGTTAAGCTAAAGCCTTTTTTCGGTATTTTTTCAAACATAGTCATAACGGCTGTAAGAGGTGCTACTATAATAAGACCTCCGATGATAAGCATTCTCGCAAGCATAAATAGAAACCATATGCCATTGATTAATGCTTGTAAGAAATATAAAATAGAATATTTAAAAGCAGATATGCTATTGGTTTGCAAAGTCATATATCTAAAATAACCAATCTGATTTGTATTAAAAGAATATACATTTTCTACATTGGCTCTTATTAAATAATTGGAGTCGTTTTCATTCAAAACAATGGTTAATATGTTTTGATAAAAATACATCATTAATGTCATAATAATATAAACACCACTAATTAAAATAATAGATTTTACCCAATTATCAATTATCTTTCTAGATCTTGCTGCTCCACCTGGATCATCTCCTAAAGAGGATTTTACAAGTAAAATACTTCTTAAAATTAACATAGTTAAAAGTAATGCTGCTGAAATATACATAACAGAATGACTAATGAAAGATACCGTATCTGCTACAACTTCCCAAAATTTATTGGAATTATCATTCGATGTATCAAAAAAATCAATATCCAGCATTTGAAATTTATCAATCGAAGCACTATAAAAGTCTACCGGAATTACTGGAATTTCTGTACTAGATGAAAATACTGTTTCTGATTCTCCTTTTTCATTATCTATGGTGTTTGAAATATCGATTGTTTTTTGTGTATTAGACTGTGTAGATTCTCCTGCATCACTAACTTGTATTTCTTTTTGTAAATCTTCATCTGCTCTAATTGCACTGGATGTATAAGTAACCTCTGCATCCTTTTCTCCTACTGCTAGATTACCTATGGTTAATTGTATTACATCTCCTAACAGTTTAAAAAGAGCAGCGAACAAATCAATAAAAAAATTCTTTTTTACTTCTGTACTACTCGTTCCAGCGCTTGATGAAAAAGAACCATCCATCGTAACTTTCACATGTTGCCCACTAATTTGTTCACTATAAGTAGATGCCTTAAAATATACATCTAAAATTTGTACATTATCAGCATGACCATATGCAGGTGGATACATAGAAGCTCCACAACTATCTAAAATGATTCCATTATATACATTACTGTCAAAACTTTCATCTACAAATTTAAATTGTATCGTGTCATAATAACTAAAGTAGTGTATATAATCATGTCTTACCGCCCCTATTTCTCCTGAATTTAATAATTCATGTGTTGCTGCTGCTAATACAACATAAGTCACGCCATCTTTTTCATATTCACACCAACCATATTTTTCATTGGTTGTAAAATCATTTTCCGTAAATCCAGTGCCTCCAAGGCTTTCTCCACCATAGCATGTTAATTGCCAATCAATACTCTCATCTGTAACATCTGGACCATCATCATCTGTTACGGCATAGCTTGGTTGCTTAAAAAAAGAAGAGCAAAGTATTATAAAAAATACTATAATGAAAGTAATTTTTTTTCTAAATTGTTTATACATACTTTTCTCCTCTCTTAATATAATGTATTAACTTTCTTTTGCTAATTTATTTAAATTCGTTTCCACAAACTTAAATTCTTTTTCTGTCGGCGTAATTTGAAGAATTGCCGTTTCGGATCCAACCTTCAAAAGTCCCTCACCCCTAGTACAGGTAACTAGGAAAGATGCCTCCCCTGAACTTAATTTAAATACCTCTTGTAGAAGTGCTATTTCCGATTTATCTTGTGCTAAGAATAACTTTGTATCTGATGAAGTAAGTACTGCTTGTGCCTCTGGTTTTTCATAAAAGTCTTGAAATCTTTGTGAAATAATAGCCAATGATACATTTCTTTTTCTGGCACGCCTTGCCATTTTATTTAAAAAGTCTACGGCTTCTGGGAATGGAAGTAACATCCATGCCTCATCGACAATTACTCTTTTTTGTCTTGCTTTTCTTCTATCTTCACTATTTTTCTTAACAAATTTTTCCCAAATCCCAGACAACAAAATTTGCTGTGCAAGTGGCCTTGCAAATCTTTCTTCTAGTTGCGAAATATCAATATTAATAAATGGAGAACCATCTAATAATTCAAAACTAGATTGTCCATCAAAATAAGCCATTTGTCCACCAAATTCTCTGATGTACTGTTTCATAACTTTTAACAAATAACTGTAATGGAACCTGTAATCTTCATTGGTATTTTCACTAGCCATATGTTCCAATCTTCTATACCAAGAACCTATGGTAGGCATTAATTTTTTCTTTCTTCCAAAATTGCCTGTTATTCTTGTATTTTCATATAAACTCATTGGGTCTGAAGTAATTCCTAAAGAAGCGTATTCTGCCGCAACTGATTCGGAAATAATTTGCTTGGTAAGTTCGTTTACTTGATCTGTTTTGGTACTTCCTTTTGCCATTGTCATTAATGCTTGTGTTACATCTTCTACTTTGTTTTCTATGTTTAAAATTTCTCTTTCTCTTCCTGTAATAGCATCTTTTGCTTTTTCCACTTCAATATCAAAAACATTAATAACCGTAGAAGAATTCGGACTTACAATAACATTGATTCCTCCTAAAGCTTCTGCAACAGCATAATATTCGCCTTCTGCATCAAGTGCTAAACTTTCGATTCCCATAAGTACAGATGACCTTGAAATTAAAGTTTTCATCGTAACAGATTTACCAGCTCCTGATTTAGCAAATATAACCATGTTATAATTGGTTAAAGAAGGATGAAAATTATCAAACAAAATTGGTGTTCCTGTTTGCTTATTAAATCCTAATGGTACTCCTGTACTATGTCCTACCTCTGACATGGTAAATGGAAATACAGTTCCCATAGAACGACTATCAAAAGAATGCGTCTTTTTTAATTGGTCTTGCATTAATGGCAAATTAGATTTAAAAGACTCTTCTTGCATTGCCCATGCATTTTTTACTTCTACCAATGTTTTTGCCATTTCTGTAGATAACATTT
>CALXRH010000062.1 GCA_944390625.1 uncultured Clostridia bacterium | reverse complement strand
CCATAACGCCTTGCTGATACTGGTACTTTATTTACAACCACTCCTGCAATCTTTCCTCCAACATTTTGGATATTTCTTACCACTCTTTCCAAAGCGTCTTTTTTGGTGATTTTATGTGCTGTTACAATGATGGTGCAATCAGCTAATCTAGATAAGATAACAGAGTCTGTAACTAATTCACTTGGTGTTCCATCAATAATTACAATATCACATAAATTTTTTAATTCATCTAATAATCGAATCATTTGTGTGGAAACTAGAAGTTCTGATGGGTTTGGTGGTACATTTCCAGCTGTCATGACATATAGGTTTTCTACTTCTGTTGATTGGATGTAATCTGCAACATTTTCGGACATTCTTTCTTTTTCGTCCAACTCTACTTGTGATAAAAAGTTAGAAAGACCTGGTTTTGGAGATAGCCCAAATATGGCATATTGTCTACCTTTTCTCATGTCAGCATCAATTAATACCACTTTTTTCCCAGCCTGTGCAAATGTAACTGCTAGGTTAGATGCTACCCAACTTTTTCCTTCACTTGGAAAAGTGGAGGTTAATAGCAAAACATTCATTTTTTTATTAACATTCATAAATTGTATGTTGGTTCTTAAAGTTCTAAATACTTCTGAAATAGGAGATTTGGGATTTTTGTGTGCAATTACTTCTTTTTTCATTTCTTCTTTCCTCCTTTTTCATTGTTGAAATTTTCAATAAGCGGAATGGATACAAGTACTGGTAACCCAAATCCTTTTTCGATATCTTCCGGTGTTTTTATGGTTGTATCTAGCATATTGGCAATTAAAACATACATAATGGCAATCACTAAACCGGCAAAGAAAAAAATCACAATATCTTTTCCATGATTAATATTAGATGGTTCACTTTCAACTTCTGCTTCATCTACAATGTAGACATTGTTTATTTTATAAATCTCAGATACCATGTCTGGAAATATTCTTGCAATTTCATTTGCAATTTTAGCTGAATATACCGCATTTTCATTAACCACTGTTATTTCAATAACTTCTGTATCTTCCCTTAGTGTTACAGATATATTTTTCTTTAATTCTTCTTCATTGGCATCAATATTTAAATTGGAAATAACTTGTCTTAATATTTTTTTACTTCTTACCAATTCTCTATAAGTTGATACTAATTTTGAGTTTAAGGTTACATCTGTTGCTGTAATTGAATTGGATGCTGCATCAGATGTTGTTTCTGCTCCTGTTAGTACAAGTGTTGTTGAAGCACTATATTTAGGAGTGGTAAAACCAAATGTATAAATGACTCCAATTCCTGTTGTAATAATTACAATTAATAGTATTTGGAAAATTTTGCTCCAAAATAAATTTAATAATTCTTTTAAATCTAATTCCTCCATTGATTTCTCCCCTAACTAATTTTCTGGTGTATATTGTTCTTTCTCTCTTTTTATTTTCCTAATACTTTTTATTAATGAATAAATTATAATGAATAGGATACCTAAACCTAGCAATATACTTCCATATGTCATAATTCTACTTAATATATCAGTTAATACATTTCTTAATACTTCTGATACGGCATTGTTTAAAATGGTGATACCTTCAATCCTAATTTTATCATTAATATACCAATTTGTTATGAGTAAAATAAGGCCATCAATTGTAAATGCAGTTCCAATTCTTGCTATAGCTCTGTGTATTCTCTTAAATGTTAATAAAACAATTAATACCACACATACAACAATTACAATTAATAATGCTTTTTTTAATAAACTAATCGATTGGATTACTTTTTGATAAATGGAATTGATTTTTTCTTCATAACTGGTATGTGAAATGGTTGATTTATACTCTTCACAAATGGTATCGACAAATTTATTAATCGCTTGCCTTTCCGAATTTGAAATGTTTCCATTAAGAGAGTCTTCTATGTTCTGATTTAATTGATTGGCTATTTCTTCTGTATCTATTTCTTCATTCGTTTTATCATAAATGTTACTGATTATGATTTTGGTGTCTTTTTCTATTTTTTCTTTTGTTACAATATTATTTAAGACTTCTTCATCTAATCCTGATTGGTAAATATAATTTTCAAAATTTGATTCCGTATCTTTGTATATTTTTTCATAATAATTTTCTTCCTCTAATTTTGATAATACATAATTTTCACTAAGTATAGTAGAAGAAAATATGTTGATTAAAATAAGTGCAAGTATGGCTAATGCTAAAATGACAGCTAATATGTATTGTATGATTTTTCTTACTGTTTTCATATTTTCCCCCTAACTTTCTAATTCTGCATATACCACATATCTTTGTGTTGCATAACCTATATTGTTGAATGGATAGCAGGTATATACCATTAAAATTTCTTTTTCATTTTGAATTGGAAGTTTGTCTACTTCTGTTTCTTTAATTAATTGCATATCATAAATTTTATAATTATATTCTCCATAAGATGTGGTAACTTGGATTTCATTTCCGATTTGTAGTTCTGAGAATCTTCTAAATACACTTCTTGAATTATGTCCCATGTAAATAATGGAGCCACCTTCTCCTGGGAAATAACTACCACTAGAATGTCCTACTCCTTTTTTTAAAATTTCTAAAGTGTCTCCATAATAAACAGGAAGGTCTACATCGATTTTAGGAATTTTGATGGTAGCATATTTGGTTCCATATTCTGGATAATTTTTTAATTTATTTTGTTCATCTATTACTGTTTCCACAACTTCTTTTTCTCCACCAATATCGATTGATACTTTACTAATTAGGGAGATGGCTTCTTCTACTCTAGCCCCAAATAAAAAATAACCAACAAGAAAAATTATGACAGTAATAAATAAAGCAACTATTAACTGTATAATAGTTGCTTTTATTGTATTTACTAACAAATTATGCATTAGCTAATTTCTTTCTAGCAACTGCTACTGAAACTAGGGCTATAGCTGCTATTGCAGAAACAACTAAAACTATGTTATTATTTCCTGTATAAGCAAGTTTTCCGCTGTTGCTTAAAGTAGCTGTTTCAATTAATGTTCCATCTTTGTATACATCAACTGCACCAGTTCTGAAAACTAATGTAACACCAATGATGCTTGCAGCTTCGTTAGCGATTGATTTTAACTCATTTTTTTGTTCAGTTGTTAATTCTTTGTAATCTGTAACTCCAGCTGCTTCCATAACTGCTACAGCTTCTTCAGCTTTTGCAACGATGGCATTAGCTTCGTCTTCAGTTACAGGATAATCAGCTAAATATCTTTCGATTTTTACTCTATCAGATGTTGTCATTCCGTATTTAGATCCCATGTTGTATAGAGTTTCAGCTAAATTATCGTTTGTTGTTGCATTAACTCCTGTTACTGCTAATAATACTAACATTACTGCTAAAATTGAAATTGTTAATAGTTTTTTCATTTTAAATCCTCCCTTTTTATTAAACTGAACATATTATACCATTTTATTTTTTAATATGCAATAGTTTTTTCTATTTTTTTTATATTTTTTATTTTATTTTTATCGATTTATATCTAATAAAACATCCGATTCCTACAATTAACACTAAAACCACAAATAAAGCGATTTTTCCAGCTCCTGTGCTTGGTAATATTTTAGATGCTGCTGTTTTGTCTCCATTGTTGTTTGCTGTTAAGTTGCTAGGAGTTGATGTGTTATTGCCTGTTGTATTTTCTGTTGTATTGGCTACTGTATTTCCAGCTGTATTTTCCGTTGTATTTCCTACCGTATTTCCACTAGGAACTTGGTTTTCTTCTGGTTTGTTTTCTTCTTCCTTACTTTTTTCTGGTATCGTAATAGAAACCTCTTTTTCAAAGTTTAAGTCAAGATCAAAATCCTCTTGGCTCACTGAACCTGCTGATAATTTTCCTTCTTTTAATTTTACTGTCGTTGTTCCTGCTGCTGCATCTTCTTTTAAAGTAAGGGTAATTTTAGCAATTTCTGTGTTGGCTACTCCTGTTGTTATAGTCTCTCCTAGTATGTTTGGTGCTTCATAGCTTGCTGTCCAATTGTTAATTCCTTCTATTGCTGCAGCACTAAATATGTTTTCATCATATTCTAAAACTGCTTCATAGGCTATGGTTGCATCTTCTGGAATTTCTGTAAATTCTCCCAATGCAATGGTAAGTGTGACTGTTTTAGCATCTTGAGCAATTTGTGTTGTTCCAGTAAAATTAACTTCAATATCACCTCCTGCAGCATAACTCATTTGGCCTATACTCATAAGTAATAATAAAATAATGGTAATAACTAATGTCTTTTTCATTTGTCTCCTCCTTTCCTATCTTATAAATTGTTCTTCCTTATTTTACCATTATTTTTAAATTACGACAATATATTTTGCTTTTCTTTTTTGTTACATTTTTATTACAAAATTATTACAAAAGGTATCGTAATTTATACGATACCTTTTGTTAAAACAATTAATCTTAATCGAACTAAGTCTTTTACTGTTATTTCTTTGCCATCTACATTGCAATCTGCTGCAAGCTTTGCCTCCTCATCTAAGTTTCTTTTGGTTAGTATGTAAATTCTTAATTTTACAATATCTTGTACATTTACTTCTCCATCTTTATTGATGTCCCCTTTTACAATAAGTGTGTATTCACCGCCGGCTGATGTTTTTAATTTGTCTCCTGTTGCAATGACATCTTGTTTGGTTAATTCTTTACCATTTCGTATAATTTGGTATTTCATGTATGGATTTAATTTTTCTTCAAAATCTTCTCTTTTGGTACTATGTTCGATGTTTAAAACATAGTTGTCTTGGAATTTGTATTCTTCACTTATTTTTTCTAATACCATAAATTCTACGGTTGTTTCATTTCCTGCTTGATCAGTAGCTACAATTTTATAAAATCCTTCTTCTGAAAGTTCCTTACCTGGCGTATATCCTTCTACTTTAACAGAATTTAAATATAATTCTACACTTTTTAAATGGTCATCTGTAACATTTGGAATTGCTTTTTCAAGATATTGTTTGTTTTGTTCAACTCCTGTGATAACCGGTTTTTCTTTATCAATATTGTTTACCGTAGCGGTTAGATTTAATGTTGTTCCTTTTATTTTAAATTGGAAAGTAAAACTTCCATTTTGTGTAAAAGTATATTGAGGATTGTTTGCATTGTTTGTTACTTGGACATCGAAATTTGATGTTATGCTAGCTATTACATTTTGATTGGTTAATTCTGTTTCAGAATAGGTAATACTTGCTGGGTTTCTGGAAATATAAAATTCTATTTCTGTCTGATTGGTTGCTTTGTCTATTGCCACTAATTTGTAATTTCCATCTTCTGAAATGACACTGTTTATTGAGTAGTTTTGTAGCAAATTAGAATCTTTGTATAGTTTTACTTCTTGTAAGTTTTCATCTTGTATTTGTGGCGATACCTCATTGGTATATAGTTTGTCATTTTCGACATTGGTAATCTTTGGTGAGGTTTTGTCAATGTTAGCTACTACTGCTGTTTTGGTAAATGCTTGTCCTTTTATGGTGTATTCAAATGTAAAATCACCATTTTGGTAAAATGTGTAGGTTTTACGATTTGAATTATTGGTAACAGTAATATTGGCATTTGTTTGCAAGGTTGCTGTTACATCTTTATTGGTAAGTTCTGTGGTTGAATAAACTATTTCTACTGGATTGCTGGCAATATATTCATTGATGTATAGTTTTGCAAATTCCTGTGCCCAATTGGCTAATAATTGTCCATGTAAGTTTTTACTTACGATTAATCCTGTTTTAATGTCATTTTCTTCGTCTAGACTATTTATATAGTTTGCTGTGTCATAGAAGTCTTGACTAAATTCTAAAATTTTAGCAGGATATACCATTTCTATGTCATCGTCATTTATTAAGTTTTCGGCATTTGTTATGGCTGTAAGTGTTTCAGATAGGTTGGTATTTCTAGTTGTGGCACTTACGGTTACTAAGTCCTCAAAGGAATCTCCTATGTCGTCTAACATATCTAGCATGGAGCTTAAGGTTACATATTCTATTTGTAAGGAACCTGATTGATAGGCTTGCATTATGGTGTTTCCTAGATTGTAGTGTTGTTTCATTAGGTTGATGGCTGTTGTTTCGTTAAGTGATGAAGTTGTGGATAGGTCGTTCATTCTTTGTTTTAGGTTTTCTATGGTTGCTTGTAGTCCTTGGACTTTTGTTATTTGGTCTTGGAATTTTTCGGTGAATTCGTCGTATTTTTGAGTTGTGGTGTTGGAGATCGCTTGGTAGAAGTAGTTGTCAGACACATTATATAAGTATACTGGTGAGGTTGTTATTTGGATTTGTCCGTTTTGGTCTGCAACAAGGTCTTTTCCATATAGATCTTTGGCTGTCATTTCGTTTAGAGTGAAGTTGTATGTGTTGTCGGTGTTGTCTGACCAGGCAATTATGATAGGGTTGCCATCTTTGTTGTAGACGTGGGATTCTAGACCGTCTTGGATGTTTATCGTTCCTATGTATTCGGAGCCGTTGGTGTTTTGGTAGTAGTTTTTCATGGCATAGTAAGATGGTTTTGGAGTATAGTTGTTGTATAGTAAACCAAAGTTAGCTTCCCTTGTTGTGGAATCATTGCTTTTATTCCATAAATTATATAAAATTTGCGATTCCACATCATATTGATTCATAATAACAGCATTTTGTATGTTTTTTTGAGATTGTACATCTTCTGTAACTCCATTTCCTTCATAAGCAGATATTCCAAATTCTGTAACTTCATTTTTTATAAAACCTCCTAATTCGTTAAATAAGGTTTTATGATTTTTTAATAAGTTATGGCATTCTCCACTCTGCTGATTTACTACATTCCAATCATACGGATGATAAGAATATCCATTTGAATTTTTATATACTCCTCTATTTGACAGTTCTCTGAAAAACGCATAGGAATCTAATACTCCCGATACATTTCCGATTAAAACAGCATTAGCACCAGAATATAATTTTGTTTTTATATTATTTTCTTCAAATTTTTTATTAATTTCTTCTACAACCTTGGCATACCAATCTAAATATTCATCTGTAGTATATCCTTGCCCTGCATAATTTGAATTTCTTATATTTGGTTCATTAAACATTTCAATAGCATATAAATTAGGATAATGTTCAATAACTTTCATGACAAAATTTACTAAACTCTCTAGTTCTTCCTGGCTATTTATTTTTTGATCATCTCCCGCTTTATTTCCTATACCTGCAATTGTAAATATAATATTAATATTATTATCTAGTACTTCTTGCACCCAAGCATCATATTTTGAAAAATCGTATACTCCATTTCCCTTGTCTACGGATGACCATTTTATTGAATCTCTTACTACTTTTATTCCACTTGTAAAAAGAAGTTCTTTGTCTTCTGTATATTTTTCCCAACTATTATCAACATAATGCGTGTTAGCTCCTACTTTATATAGTTCATCTAAAAATTGTTTTTCATATGGTTTCACATAAAAAATTTTCACAATCTTATTATAATTTTCTTCATTATTTTTATATATTGTTATAGCAATATTTTGTGCCCCTTCGTAGTTCATTTTTATATTATAATTTGTTTGCTGATTTGTAATATCTTGTTCTATTACTATTTCATCATTACATTTAATAATGATTTTATAATTACTTTGTTCTTCAAATTCATTGATGTTTAAATTCATATCAAAATTATTTTGGTATACTATCGCATTTTCCTGTAAATCAATACTGTAATTTGTACTTTGACTATCTATATTTTGTTCTTCTTGACTTGATTTAGATTTATTGATGGTATATTGTACAATTGATATAAGTACTCCTAGAAAAAATATCGATATTCCCAATAATTTAATTGTTTTTATAAGTTTATTAAATTTCTTCTTATATTTTTCTATTTCTTTATTCATCAGTTCCTCTACTTATATAAAAATTAATCATTATCTTATTTTTTCATATCACAATATTAACAAAATGTCAATTATTCAATTTATAATAGTTAAAAAACCAAAAGTGGTTAAATCGTTCAAAATTGAACTTACACTTTTTGGCCGTTTAACTTACTTTTTAAATAACTCATTATTGAAATAATAATCTCTTTATTTAAATATGCACAATATAGAATAGCTATGATTAAAATACTGGCATTTAATAAAGTATTTTTGTAATAATAAGATACAATCGCTACAATGAATACAATAGCAGAAAAAATTTCCTTCTTTTCTGACAAATGCGTAAACTTTTTTAATTGTCTCTTTCTTAATAAATATACCACAAATACAGAAACTAGCGTTGATATAGCTCCTGCCCAAAGTCCTACAAAATGAATGATTGCAATATTAACAACAATATTTAAAATAGCTGATAAAATCGTTGTTGTTCCCATAATTTTTGTTTCTTTATAGGCACTAAATATTCCTCCATAAAATCCAGATATATTCGAAAAATACATAGCTACCAATAAAACCGGTATATAATAATAGGCGTTTTCAAATTCTTTTTTTATTAACCAAGAAAAAGCAAATGGTAATACTGCTATTAACCCTAAAACAATTGAATACAATAATTTTTTTAATATTTGATAAATATTATCATAAAATTTATCGGTATCGTCATCTTTTTTTGCTTTTGCAGCTGCTTCTTTCCATGCTGTATAAAAAAAGCCATATATCGAATCCATCATGGTTGGAAATTTACAAGCAATGGAATAAATTCCATTGGCAGATGTTCCTAATACAGATGTAATAATAAGTCTATCTGAAAAATTAATAATGGTCCAAGATAAACTATTGGGAACTAATGGTATTGAATATTTTATCATTTCTTTCATCGTTTTTTTATCATAATTTTTAAATGAAATATATTTCATTACTTTTAATTTAAAAAATATGATTGTAGAAGTTATAGCATTTGCTATGATGGATGATAGTAGTAAGCCTTTAATCCCAATTCTTAGATAGGCTACAAATAGAATATTAAGAATAATAATTAAGGCACTTGTTACAAAATTCATGATAGAATATAGCTTTATTTTACTAAAACCTCTAGTAATTGCATTTCTTAATCCTATTATGATACTAGATAGGATGTAAAGTGCTATTAACCAAATATTATCAATGTGAAACGCAAAACCCACTAATAGTATGATTATACTTGCTATAATTGTGCTAATAATGGTATAAATAAATGTTTGAGAAATAATCTTTGATTTTTCTTCTTTATTTTTGCAATCAATTAAAAATCTAAACATAGATTCTTCCATTAGTAATGTAATAATTGGTAATAAAAATATACTGATTGTATAAATTAAATCATAGGTTCCATATTCTTCTGTAGATAATATGGATGTATACATTGGTAATAGAAGTACAGATATTATTTGTGTACTAAATTTTCCTATACCAATAATGATGGTATTAAATAGTAATTCTTTTTTTATTCCCATTTCTCTACTTCCTTTTTGTACTTTTATAAATATAATAGATTATTTTATTCTTTTTTATTTTTTCTTTTAAATCCCTTCTACTAAATATTTTTTTCTTTAGTTTTATCATCCCACCTTTATGATAAATCTTTGCCAATTTATCATAATTTCTTGGTTTTACTGATGGGCTTCTTAGTTGTGTATTTCCTTTTATTGCTTCTTCTGGCATTCTTTCTTCATATTCAAAGCAATCTATACACTGCTGTATTATATTTTCTCCTTTTTTCGTAATTGGTAAAACTACAGAAATTCCCTTTTTGGATTTTTTAAATATATCAGAATTTTTATCTAATCCCCAAAAATCTCCTATTGTAATATCCGAACATCTTTCTGGTTTAGCATATAAACAATGATAGCAATTTTCTCGACAAAATAGTGATTGCAAAAAACCATAATAGTATATCGAATCTTTTTGTCCTACTTGTAAAATTAAATTATCGTTTTCATATAATCTTAATACATATCCGTCCTTACTCCTAAAAGAAATTTGGTCTACTTTTTTATCTGTCAAGTTTGCTATTTCTTCCTGCAAATACTTTTGACTTGGCACCCCATGGCAAATTAAATCGATTGTGTATAAATTTTCATAGCTTTTTTCTAAAAAATTTTGCAATCCTGCTATTTGACAAGGTGTACCAACAAATAATACTAATTTATCATTTTCTAAATCTTTTTTAACAGATTGAAATGTTTTTCCAATATAACTATGTACATATTTTGACCCCTGTAATTTTTGCAAATCTTTTTTACGATCAATTCTTATATGATTTACTAATCCTTCTTCCTTGTTTTGAAAAGCGGCTCCATAAACAACTCCATTTTTCTTTAATATATAATTAGAAAGAATGGTTGCGACTCCTCCAGATGTTGATTTTTCAATTAAATTTTCATCTTTACCATACATGGCATAACATTTTTTGGGATATGAAAAATTAGTTTCATGGATGCTAGGACATACCTTTTTACATAAATTGCAGTGTATACATTTAGATTCATCTATAACAGGATATATACATCCATTTTTATCTTCTTCCATATGAATACATTGTTTTGGGCATTTGTTGATACAAGCAAAACAACATGTACATAATCTTTTTTCCACAATCATCGTCTATTCTCCTATAAATCTAAAGCTTTTAATAAATATTTTTTACTTCTTTCTTTTTCTATTTCTATTTGAGCATTTGCTACTGTAAATTCAACATTATATACGTCTTCTAGTTTTATTTCATCACCAATGCTTAAAGACCTATTTTCTAGTTTTGTTTCTTTAAGTAAAGTGGATATTCGATTATCATTTAATCCATCTAAAGAATAAAACGGTTTATTTAAAACAATTGAAAAAACTGTACCATGGAAAGAAGACGATATAACAAGTTCCGCATTTTTTATCAGGTTTAAAAATTCTTTTGGTCCTGTGTCATATAATTTTACAAAACCTCCCATCATATCATATTTTATAAATGGTGTAATAACAACCACATGTAACCCTAGTTTTTTAGCTAATTTTTTTATATAGCTAACTCTTTCTTTAGACATTCTTAAAGTATAAAACAATAAATATTTATGTTTACTATATAAAGGTTTTGTATCTATCAGTTTTTCCCATTCTTGTTTTGACAAAAGCATAGTTGGATCCACATTTATTTCAATAGGTTTATCCGTATATTGTGCCATTTTGCTCTTGGTTCCCTCTTCTCTTACTGATATATATTTATATTGATTTAATAAATTTTTAATTTTTTCAGATTTCTCTTGTTCTATCTTTCTTTCTTTTGGTCCAAAACTAGCAGCATATGAAATCTTTGTACCAAAAGATGGAAAGTCTAACATATAGGCCCAATCAAAATCTTGTGCTGTAACATTCCATATTTGGTCACTTCCACTAATATAGTAATCAAATTTCAAATCTGCTTTTTTTAAATCTTCTAATGTATGATAAGTTGTTGGGGTTAATTGTAAAGAATTGTTTATAAAATCTTCAAATATTTGATATTGTCTTTCCAGAGAATTTCCATATAAGATTTTTTTTAAGATTTTTTTTACACCTGAACTATTTTTTACATAGTTATACATTTTATCTTGAATATCTTTTCTTAAATTTATTATTTTATAATCTATTTCTTGACCTTTTTCTTTTCCTAATCTTTTTACATATTCTTGTAATGCGTATGCTTGCAAGCAAGAACCAAAATTATGAGCGGAATGAAAAGTAATTGCTGCAATTTTTTTCATTTTTTTGCTGCCTCCTTTATTTTTTTCATAATTTGTTTACTTTTATAATATATATAATAAATGTTTCTACTGATATATAATAATTTACATTCATACCTTTTTATTGTGTTAACTTGTCTCTTAAGTAATTCATTTTTGTATTTCTTATATAATTCTTTATATTTTTTTCCATAATCTTTATATTTTTTTGAGTTCCATAGGTTCTTAGCATTCGCAATCATAATATCGTCATAAAAAATCTTTATATAATTTAATAATTCTATTTCAACATATTTTGTAAGTTCTGGATATTTACTATTCATATATTGGCTTTTAAATGCAATCACTTCTTCTAATTGTTCTATAAATTTAGGGGTTATTGAATGAAGTATGCTTGTGTCTCTTTGTACATAATAATAGTATTCTGTTTCTCTATAGCAAATATTATTGGATGCCTCAAATAATAAATAAGTAGTTGCTAAATCTTCCATAACTTTTCCTTCTGGATATCTAATATTATCAAATAATTCCTTTTTATATAGTTTATTCCATGGGTGACTTGTTAGCTCATTTGTTAATAGTGCTTTTAGAGCTTCTTTTTTATTGTATATTTTTATATTATTATTTTCTCTTCCTACGTTTTTGGCTTCGCTTTCTGTAATCTTTTGGAAGGAACAAATTGAAATATCTACCTTATTTTCTGTAATATCTTTGTGTAATTGTTGATACATATTTTCATTTATATAGTCATCTGAATCGACAAATCCTATATATCTTCCTTTTGCTATATTTATTCCAACATTTCTAGCACTTGATATTCCCCCATTTTCTTTGTGTATCACTCTAATTCTAGCATCTTTTTTGGCATATTCATCACAAATTAATGGACACTTATCAGGAGAACCATCATCTATTAAGATAATTTCTAAATTACTATATGTTTGATTTATGACACTATCTATACATCTTCTTATATATTTTTCAACTTTATAAACAGGTATGATGATACTAATCAATTCACTCATAATATTAAAAGTCCTCCTATATGCCTAATATATATGATACGTATGGTACTGTTTCACTATGTCCTAAATAAACATTTTTAATAAACCAATAAGTAGCTAGTATTACAATACATACAAGTTGTATTATTGTTTTATTAAACTTATCATCTTTAAATCCTTTATTGAACATTGGTATAAAATGTATATAAGCAGGCACACCATAATATAATGCCATTCTATCAATATACATTGAAAAAATACCAGCTTGCATTAAAATAAGATCCATTATCATTAATAATAAATAGCTTTCTACCTTTTTTTCTTTCTTCTTAGCTCCTTTATAGACTACGTAACCAAGCCATACAAAGCTTAATTTTAATAATAAATCTAGTACATTAAAATCTACTGTATCTTTAGCAAATGTATCTAAATAATACAAATATTTTGCGGGTAATATTCCTGCATTTATTCCTATTTCTAGTAAATTCATTAAGTTAGCAATTATAATAACCGTTCCTAGTAATAATAAAAATTCAAAAAGTCTTTTGTATTTAAAATCTTTTGTTCCAAAAATCACATATATTGGTATTGCTAGCAAAGCTGATATATGGAAAGTGGATGCTATAGCTACTGCTATTAAATATTTTACTAGTTTTCTATCTTCAGCATATTTTATAGCAAATACTATAATTGCGATAGCTACACTTTGTCTTAATTGGTTAATTGATGTATTAAAGAAAAATAAAAATGTAACAGCCATAAACATAACCATACTTTTTTCTTTTCTGTGTTGATATGCACTGATATAGATTGGTATCAAAATTATTAGCTCTAATACAAAAAAGAACCAATTCACACTTGTTGTAAATCTTGAAACAATAAAGTTGACTAATGCATAACTAAAATCGGTTGCACATAATTCTCTATATTGTGCAAAGGTATCTGAAATACAAGCCAAATTAAAATATGCTTCCCCATAAATTTTTACGTCTGTTCCCACTATTGGCGCTCTAAGTCCAGCAAGTCCAGCAGGGAGTAAAATTGCAAAAAAAGAAAAAAAGATTCCTATTACTTTTTTCTCTTTTTTAAATGATTCTTGTGCTAAATATGTTAAAAAGCACGATATTACAAATACAACTATATAAATACCCATTTTTTCGCTATATCTTTTGATATTTCTCCTTTCTTCATTTGCATTTTTTTAATATTTTAGCATATAGTTTTGAACTAATACTTAATAACAAAAATTGTACTTTTTTCTTTGTTTTTAAATTGGAAGTTACAATATTTAGCTGATTTTTCCTAAAAACTTTTTCTGTTTCATTTATAAAATCTTTATCTTCCTTATCATCCAATATCATTTTATTTAAAGTTGCAATATAATTTCTTAATAAATATATATCCATTTGCTTTTTTAAATTAGGATATTTACTTTTTATAAAATTGGTCATTTCTATTGCCATTTCCACTCTGTCCATTTCTTTTTGTGTAAATTTTTTATTTTTGGTAATCGATTTTTCCCTAATACGGTAGTTATATTTAGGACAAGTACAAAATACTATTTTTTGTGCTTTGTCTATTATTTTATAGGTTGTTCCAACATCCTCATATAGTTTTTGCTTTGGATATCGTACATTCTCAATAACTTCTTTTAAATATAATTTATTCCAAGCTGCAACGCGAAATGTTCGTTCATCGTCAACCATAATAGAAAAAGCTTCTTCTTTTTCTATTTCTTTTGTATAATTATTCTTTTCGATTTTTTCTTTTTTTCCCGTATCTTCATATATTCTATTAATACCAATAACAGAAACATCTGCTTGATTTTTTTTTTTTAAATTATATAACATTTGATACATATCCAATTCAATATAATCATCACTATCGATAAAACCTATATATTTCCCTTTTGCTATTTCCAATCCATTATTTCTTGCCATCGATAATCCTTGATTCTTTTGATGAATTACTTTAATTCTATCGTCTTTTTTAGCATAATCATCACAAATCTCAGCGCAATTGTCAGTGGAACCATCATCTACTAATATGATTTCTAAATTTTTATATGTTTGATTTATTATACTATCTATACACTGTTTTAAATATTTTTGGACATTATAAACAGGTACTATAACACTGATTAAATCCATTCTATCCCTCACCTTTAGATTTTATGTGTTTTTTTATTTTTTCTAAAATACCCATTTTATAAAAAATAGGTTTTAGTTTCTCTTTTGCCTTTTCTTTCATTGTTTCTTGTAAATATTTTTTCTTTAAAGTTCTAAAATCCAACTTAGCAGCATCTCTTAAAAATTCTTCTCTCTGAGGTGGTCTCTTATCAGCTCTAATAAGTAATGATGCTTCTCTTTTTCCATTTCCATTATGTAAAATTGCTGTTTCGTAGTCTATTTTTTTACTATAGATTTCATTTTTCACTAAATTAACTAGCTCTTTTGCTTTATTAGATTGTACTATAACTAAAGTAGCACCTCTAGTAAATTCTTCTTTAGGCTCTATAGTTTCTGGATTCCAAAAATCTCCTAAAGTAATGTCTGAA
>CALXRH010000061.1 GCA_944390625.1 uncultured Clostridia bacterium | reverse complement strand
CAAGTCTTAAATCTTTTTCTATTGAAACATATGGATAAACTCTATCTTCATCAAATATTTTTCGTTTTCTATTGTGAATACTAGCAATTAATGTAATATTATTTGATATGTCAAAATCACCTTCATAATTACGAACGAAGACTTTCCCTTTACATTTATGAATTTCTGTTGATTCTTCAATATGAGTGTATAGAAGTATTTTTCCGTCTATCTTTATTTCATGTAATTCTGATAAAATAGTTGGACTTATAACTTCTTTATTATTACATTGTGTTGTATAATCCTTTTTTATTTTTTCTATTAATTCCTCTTTTATTCCTATAATTTCTTTTTTATCATTTGCTCCTAGAATAATATATCCTCCAGTAGTATTTAAAAATGAACATACAGATTCAAACACACTTTTAGGTAATCCATTAGTGGCTTCTTTTAATTCTGTATTAACATTTTCGCCTAATAAAATAATATTTTTAATATTTTCCTCCATAAAGGCTTGTCTCCTTTTTCTCGTTGTTATTTTGAAATTATAATATCACAAATTCCCTTTTTATACAATTAAATTTGAAAAATCAATACTATTTA
Organism: uncultured Clostridia bacterium; assembly: GCA_944390625.1. Taxonomy (GTDB): domain Bacteria; phylum Bacillota; class Clostridia; order TANB77; family CAG-508; genus CAG-269. The sequence continues at coordinate 30,347 of CALXRH010000061.1, read as the reverse complement.
TTCATATATTGAAATATTTAAATTTTCATTCATACATTTTAGGTATCACTTCCTTTACACAAAAAAAGCACTATATAAACACATATAGCACTTAACAAATTTCATATTTATTTCTTATAAAACGACCTAATAAAGTTTGCCAAATATTCATATCGAAAAATTTATGTAAATGATTATAAATCTAAACTATTTGGATTTAACAAAAATTCTTCTAAACTTATTATTAAAATTCCTTGTTCATTTCTCCAAAGATTTATATCATCTTTAATTTTATTCATAATATATTTATATAAATTTAATCCATCTGTTGTTAATTCTCTATTTTCAATAGAATCTAAATCCACTTTTATAATATGATCTTCTTTTACTCCATCTGCTAATAATGAATTTTTAAACATTGGATCAAGCAAATATGATTTTCCACTTCTTCTAAGCCCTGTAATAATTTTAATCATTTTGTTATTTTTCTTTTAAAGTATATTCGCTTATATCAGGCTCTATAAATATTGTATCATCTACATTATCAAATTTATATTCTTTTTCTGTTAGAGTTTTGCTATCTGTAGATTTGACAAATAATCCTGTTTCTTTTTCTATATATGTTTCTGTAGTTTCAGAATCCAAAGATGTTGATGACATAAATCCTTTTATACTATAGCACTCTTTTCCGTTATAATTAACTGCTTTTATATTTGAAGTTATACAACTTAAGAATGTTTGCCATTTATTATCTGTTTCTAAACCATTATAAATATTTACTGATATAATCGTACCACTATCTAACTCAGCTATTTTATTCTCTGTATTATCCCAAAATGTATCTATTCTTTCTCCATTATTATACATTGATATTTTTGATATTTCTCCATTTAGGTTTCTTTCCAAAAATACAACTTGTTTATTATCTTTTTTATAGTATTCCATAGTTACAATAGTTCCATTATCTTCTGTTGCGACAGATTTTATATAATAATTGGAACTGTTAGAATATTGTGAAACTTTATCTTGTAAACCTGTAACAATAACATAGTTTTTAATAGTGTGAATTAGCAGAATGATAATTAAAATTGCTATTATAATTCCTATTATTTTTAATACTTTTTTAATTTTCATATTCCATTACCTCCTCTTTTATGCAACCTAGCTATCATAAGCATTTCTGCTTTTAGACCTATGGCTTTGCGTCATAAACTTTCGTTTACTTTGCTCTTTTATCTTTTTACCTTTCCCCTTGTTTCTTTTGTCTTTCTCTAAGTTCATATCCCAATTCAATTCCATTATGAATTTCTTCTAAAGACATAGGGGTTCGTCCTTTTTGATTAATTAACACTGACTTATCCCTCTCCTCTTCAGTTCTATAATACGTTCGTTTAGAGAATTCTTCTTTTATTTTGTTTACATATTCTTCTAAGGTTATTGGTAATGATTCTCTGGCAGCTATAAGTTTCATTCTTTTTAATATATTTTCATATGTCATTTTTTCATCTTCAAAACCTTTTTCAAGAATAAAATCGCCACCACCTAATCTACAAGCACCAATTCCTAAATTATTTTTATCGTCAAAACATTTTACAAGAATAGCAATCATACTAGAATTTATTACTCTCCTATCCTCTTGTGAAAATTCTTGAAAATGATATTCTGGTTCTGGAACCCAAATTCCCCATTCTCTATCTTCAACTCCAATACATCTCGCTTGATATAAATAAGGAGTAACATATAATTCTCTATGATTATTTCTATCTTCACAATAATATATCGGTACTATAATATTTTCTCTATTGCTTTTCCCTAAAATTTTTAAGTTCTCGTACTCTTTTTTTACTACTCCAAACTCTGTAGATGGCTGTCCTACTAACAAAGTATACTTTCTATCTCCCACAGTTAAAACATATACTAGTTGTGTATCGCCATAATTAATAAATTGTAATCTTTTATTTTTACCTTGAAATTCTGGAATTTGTTTACTATTAGCTACTTCCATTAAAAAATTCCTAATTCCCAAAAATTCGTCTATTCTTTCTTGCCATCCTTCTTGACTTGGTAATACTCTCATATATTCATATCCAGAACTCGGAATACCAAGTTTTTCATATTTTTCTTTCATTTTCTGCTCCTTATTTTTAAATTTTCATATATCTTTTTTATAATTTTATATCTTTGCTCTATAATCTTCTTGTAAAACTCTTTTCTTAAATCTGATATACACTCTATATTATTAATAAGTTTGTTTACTTCTTCAAGATTAATATTTGAAAATAATCTGTTTATAGCATTATTGCATTCTTTATTTTTCATTTGTTTGATATATGACATATAATTAATTTTTTTTCCATTTTCTTTTAAACAAGAATAACAATTTATTGCCAAATTTTTTAGTTCTACTTCACTAATAGTTTTAATTTCTTCATCTTCCAGCATCGGATTTAAACAAGAACCGCAATCATAAATTGGAGAAAATTTAGCTTTACCTGTAGCCTTATTCAATAAAAATCCCCAATTACCATTATGTCTATCAGTATTTCCTATTAAGCTATCTATAACAAACATATCCCAAAATTTTTGCTTCGTTTCTTCTGTATCAATCATTCTACTTTCTTCTATAACTTCCATTATATCATTTAGTTCTGTTTCTATTTTTTTATCTGGATTAGTACTTAAGGCTAAATTCTCAAACTCATATAATATATTTTCAGTATCTGTAAAATCTTCACAGGCACAAACTATTTTTTCTTTTCCTTTATATTTATACTTTCCTAATATAGTATTTTGCGTTTTAAAACCTACTATTTTGAATACATTGCTTCCAATATATTCAGAAAATGCATTATTTATATATGATATATTTTTATTTTTTTCTCTAATTGGATCTGGAAACTTAACTAAATACTTTTTGTCTTTATATATTAAAGTTTTCTTTTTCTCTGAGCCCTTATAATTATTAAATTCTTCTATTGCATTTGTAAAGTCAATCATTAGCTTACCTCCCAATTTTTATTAACTGCTTATTAGTATATCATAAATTATTTAAATTGACTATATTTCAACAAAAAACAATTGACTTAAATTTTTTAACTTTATATTTTAGTAATTGTTTTTATTTGCTCTAAATAGGCTATTACTCTAACATTTTATCTTTATATAATTTCCGGACATTAAGAATTTAGGCGTATGATTTCCTACAATGTGTCCCTCATTTATCATTCTTTCTACTAAATCAGATGCTGTATTTAAGTAATGTGCTGTTATGAAAAATGCTCCTTGCACATTTTTTTCTTTTAATACATTTAGTATATTTTCTGTATATCCTGCTTCATACCCTAAATCAAAGGTTAAATAAATGCTTTTATCTTCCCTATTTCCCATTGCCATTCCATTATATTGGTCGATTAATTGTTGATTAGTGCTTCCTAAATCTGGTTGTTCATGATTATCTTTTCTTTTGATACCCCATCCAATTTTAGTATTACTTAATGTACTTGTAGTTGCTATGGTCTCTTTTGTGTCTTCAGGCTTTGCTATTACCGTTATAGTAAGAATCATTAAAGTAAGGCATATGATGGTTATTAAATTACTGGTTTTGTTAATTTTTTTTATCATTTTCTTATTACCTCTTTCTTTTTTTATCATTTTATGTGTAAATTTTTAGATTATTACTTTTCTCTAATACCCAATCTTGACAACTGCTGTTCCGTTAATCATCTTAATGGAACCTTCCTTCGGAAAAATTGGCATTTGAAAGAATTCTTCTGACCCAGTTATTTCACTTGCATCTTCCATATCACATATATTTCTTCCCAACCCTAAGCGGTCTTGTAAAAATATTTGCCAAGTCCATATGTTGACATCTGACACATCAAAATTAGTTAAACCTAATAATTCATCATTTTGTAAAGAAAATTCTAATTTTCCGGCAACCACAATCGGGGTATCTTCTGTAATTTCGTTATTTTCTTTTATTTTTTGAACGATATTGTTTCCTACCGAATACATTTGTTGATTGTATAAATCAGTAGCCACATAGGTAGCATTATTGGCTAAAATATATGTCCAAATTAGGATGCAACTTAATAAAAAAGATACCATATTAAGACAGTTATTGATACCGGTTTGTTTCAGTATTTCATTTTGTTTGAACAAAACTATAATCGGTAAATACAAAGATGCTGCCATTAATAAGTTGATAGTTCTTGCTTGAGCAATTAGCTCAATGGAACAAGTAAAAATAGGAAAAGTAACAATTAGAAGCACAAATGCTATCATCTTACTTTTTACTTGATATTGTTTCTTTTCTATGATTATGACAATAAAATTGAGCATAATTAAAATCAACATACCACCATATAGGAAATGTCTATACCAAGCTACATTGTTTAAAATCTCATCTGTAAAATAGAATTGATAAAATGTAATATAGGTGTTTTGAATGGAATGCCATATATTTTTAAAGGTTTCTAATCCGAATATAGAGCTTCCATTGCTATAGTCGGTAATGCTTAAGTTTAATAGCATTACAATGACATTAAAACAAATATAGTATAAAACCATACCAATGGCAATGATACATAGATCCACCAAAAATTCTTTAATGGTTACCTTCTCTTGTTCTATTAGTTTGAAAAGATAAGTAATCACAAATAAGGCTGTAATAAAACATAAATATGCTTGATAAAAAGCTAATGTTGCTATAATACATAACAAAGATAAAATAACATTCTTTTTGTTTTTTTCTTTATTTAAAAAGTATACCGATAATACAGAAAAAAGCATCGCTAAACTATAGCCAAATGCTGTATAAGGATACATAAAAGTTAGGGATATAGTAGGAGTTACTGCTAGTAATATGCCTACTAATATCTTTAAATAACCTTTTTTGATTTTTAGAGTTTCTGTTAAAAAGATAGTAGTCAAGGAAATGCAAATAAGAGATAATGCTGTTGTTAGTACAGATACCACAATGGTTCCTCTAAACAAATCGGAAAATGGAATTAGAAATCTACCAAGTGAAATTTCCCACCCTTTTGCTAAAAAACTTCCATAATGCCAATAGCCATCATAAGCTAACAGCTCTTTTGCATATAATTCAAAATGTACGAATAATCCTACAAGCAATGTTATTAAAAAGATTGTTTTTCTCTCTTTTGTAAACCATTGTTTCAAATAATTTAAAATATTATCAATTGATACACTTTTCACTTTTTTCTCCCCCTATGATTTATTTTCATGATTATTATAATATGATTTTTTATTGGTTGTCAATTAAGATTTGGATTTAAAATTGTAGTATAATGTACAATTCGTCTATTCTTTAAAACGTTTTTGTGGTTTATCCATTTTTTTACAATTTTCATATTTTTTATTTAAGACTTTCATTTAAATGTATTGTATTGATTTTTATTAACCATTTTTAGTACAATCTTCAAACTCGCTCTACGACAGGTATTGACAATTTTCGTTTTTTGTTTTATTATTAATTAATGGATAGAAAAATTAATACATTTTTTCAATCGCACTTCTTTGAAAAAATGTATAATTTTTCCATTTAATTCTAAATGTAAGGGGTGAAAAATGAAGTGTTAAACTTTGTATTATGTGATGATAATTTAAATACCTTAAATAAATTATCACATATGTTCGAATCTGTATTTATGAAAAATGACTTAGAAGCAAAAATAGCTTTTAAAACCACGAAAGACTCTGAACTATTATTACATATGAAAGAAAATCCAATCGATGTACTTATTTTAGATATAAACTTGAATTCTAAATTAGACGGAATTGAAATAGCCAATCAGATAAGAAAAAAGAACAAAGATTGCTATATAATTTTTACAACCGCTCATAGCGAATTCGTTTTTCTAGCTTATAAATGTAAAACCTTTGATTATTTGTGCAAACCGATAACAAAGGAGCGTCTAGAAGAAACTGTTTTAAGATTATTTGATGATATTAAGAGCAGTACTTCTCATAAAAAATACATACGATTAGATAACAAAAATACTATCATCGATGAAAATGAAATACAATATATTAAGCGTGATGGAATGAAAATTATTTTCCACACAAATTCTAGAGATTATGAAGTATATAGTTCTTTTGCTAAATTACAAGAACAATTACCTCATAATTTTGTTAGATGTCATAAATCTTTTATTGCTAATGTTAAAAATATTACAAAACTAGAACCTGCTTCTAACTTAATTTATTTTAAGAATGATGTTACTTGTGATATTGGTCCTAAGTATAAAGACGATTTTATGAAAGGTGTGAATGCTTATGGAAATTTTGAATAGTATTGGAATTGCTCTGACTACAGAGAATGAATTACTAACCAACATAATCACCGCTCCAACAGTATTTATTGAAGCTTTTTTGATATGTTATTTATTTACATCTATACTAAAAATAAAATACACCAAAAAGCAACGAAATATATATGTTGTCTTATTTTCGTTTATATCACTTATAACTGAAAACCTAATAGATAGTCCTTTTAATGTATTTGTAAATTACATAGTTCTATTTATTGTTATAAAATCTGTTTTTAAAATATCTAGTTTAAAAACAATATTATCAATAATTATACCTTCTGTAACTTTTGCATTAGCTGGCACTTTAGTATTAAAGCCAATTTTAGTATTATTTAACTTAAGCGTTGAAGAAGTTACTTTTATTCCAATCTATAGATTATGTTACTTAACAATTTTATACATAGTTATTTTTATACTAATTGAACTACTTAACTTTAAAAATTTCACATTAACATTTAATGAAGAGTTTGATTTTGATAATAAAAAAGTAATTTTAATAAATATAATTTTTGGTTTTTTTACTTTATGTGTTCAATTAATCATAACAGTTTTTTATACAGATATATTACCACCCTATATAATTTTTTTGAGTTTTATATCTCTACTTGCTTATTTTTCTATTAGCTTTTATAGTTTGACTAAAACAATGAAGTTGCAAGTAACTACTAAAACTTTAGAAATTACCGAAAACTATAACAATACTCTTTCTATTTTATATGATAATGTAAAAGCTTTTAAACATGATTTTGATAATATGATATTTATTATAGGTGGATTCATTGATACTAACGACATTGAAGGATTAAAAAAATATTATAAAAGTTTAGAAAAAGATTGTCAAAGAGTCAATAATATTGCTTTGTTAAATCCTAATCTTATCAATAATTCTGGTATTTATAACTTACTAACAGCTAAGTATCAAAAAGCTACATTGGCTCAAGTTGAAATACAATTAGATTTCTTTTTTGATTTGGATAAATTACATATGCCAATTTATGATTTTTCTAGAATATTAGGTATTTTAATTGATAATGCTATTGAAGCTGCCTCTAGTACAGATGAAAAGTTAGTAAAAATATCTTTTCGTGATTCTAATTTATCCCATGTTCAAATTATAGAAATCGAAAATTCTTACAGTAATAAAAATATCGATAAAAATAAAATATTTGAAAAAGGCTTTACCGAAAAAGAAAATCATTCTGGTATCGGTTTATGGGAAGTAAAACAAATTATAAAAAGAAATAATAATATTACTTTAACAACTGAACCTAATGAAATTTATTTTAAACAACATTTAGAAATTAATTATTAATTATATAAAAAACGAAGAGTATTCCTATTGAAACTCCATTTTCTAGCAGTTTCTTATTCATACTCTTCTTTTTATTAATCTTTTTTTATTAAAGATGCTGGCATTTTAGGTTGATGTAAAAACCAATATATATGACAAGCTGTATTAGTAGATTTTGCATATTTTTCTGAAATCTTAGCTAAAAATTTTAACATAATCAATTCCTCCCTTTTATGTATAAAAAAATTAAAATATATAATAAAAGATATTGCCGGCTTAATACCTATTATTATCTATGTATTTGAAATACAATTTTCATTGTAAACTTCATATCCATATTTATTTTTCGTTAATTTATAGGCTAGTTTCGTAATTGTTATGCTTTGAATTAAGTACCCAAAAATCAAAATATTTGCGATTTCATTATTTGGTATGATACAAGATACCAAAATACCAACACTCAAAAATATGTAAGATAATATTTTCTTCTGTTTTCTCTCCTTCTGTGAAAGTATAGGGACATTTTCTGTATCTGCTGGGGCATACAAATGAACCATTATCATTCCGAAAATCCAGACTGATAAGGCGATTATAATTTTAAAAATTTGGTTGTAAAAAATGATATAACATGATATTTTTGCTATGCCACAGTAAATCAGTGTAGTTCCTACTATACATCCAATATGTGTCTTTAAATGAAATCCTCCCGAAACGGCTCTATATGGTAATAATAAAATGACAGTTAATAGAGTTAGTTTAAAAACTCCTAATAGATAGGCTATTCCTAAAATGATAAAATTTTTTGGTAATTCTCCTATTAAGAGATGTAAACCATAATCTATGATTTCTGCTCTTTCATCATTAACATCAGGCATTTCTTTGCGTATTTTGTTGGTTAAGAATAAACAGATTTTATCTATCATTTCTCTCACCTCGCTTTTGTTAAGCTTGGTTTTATTTTAGCACGATGTTTTTTAGTTGGTTAAATTTTTTTATAAAAAGTCGTCTTTTATTTATGAAAAATCTTTTTTTCATTTTCGTAAAATATTTTTGTGTTTTTGTAAAAAATAAAATAGATTATTATAAAAAACTTACTAAAAATTGTTTTTTCATAATAATCTATTTAAATTATTTCATTAAAATAATACCTTTTACATCTTGATTGAAAAGCTCTATAAAATCGATTGCCTCCTATTTTTAATTATCTATTACTTTATATTCAATATCTTCCATATAAGGGAACATCTCTTTTACTCTCTTTAAAGTAAGCATTGTAGTTTTCGGATGTGGATTTTTAGTATTTTCCGAAAGTAGTTTTTGCGTATAACAGTTTTTTGCTGTTCGAAACAATAAATAGCGATTTCTTACATAAGTATAATAAATTTGATAGCCATTTCTTAAATCTTCATACATCATCTCAAAAGTATAGCCTTCCATCCGTTTTATCTCCTTTCTACTTTATCATCTCTAAAAATTCTGCCTCTGTTAAAATAGTTGTTCCTAGCTCTTTGGCTTTTGCAAGCTTGCTTCCAGCGTCTTCTCCTGCTACTAAGTAAGAAGTTTTTTTAGAAACAGAACTCGATACTTTTCCCCCTAGCTTTTCAATTCTATCAGCTGCTTCTTCTCGTGTAAAATTTTGTAAGCTTCCTGTTAGCACAAAAGTTTTGCCAGAAAATCTTTCCTCTATCTCTTCTACATCTTTTGCTTCTGTATTTACACCTGCTTGTTTTAGTTTTTGTATTAAATCCTTCGTTTGCTCTTGCGAAAAAAATTCCACAATGCTTTCAGCCATAATTGGTCCAATATCTTCTATTTCTGATAATTCTTCTAAACTTGCCTTGGCTAAATTGTCTAAATTTTTAAATTTTTTGGCAAGTACTTTTGATGCTTTGGTTCCAATGTGCATAATGCCAAAAGCCGTAATTAATCGGTATAAGTCATTTTGCTTGCTGTTTTCTATAGCATTTACTAGATTGGTTGCAAATTTGGTTCCATTTTTTTTCAAGGATGCAATATCTTCAAAAGTTAATTGATAGATATCAGCAATATTTTGGATTAATTTTTTGTCCATTAATTGGTCTATAATATTTTCGCCTAGTCCATCTATATTCATAGCTTCACGAGATACAAAATGGACTAAATTTCGATATAGTTTAGCCGGACATTCAATTCCTGTACAGCGAACAGCCGCTTCTCCTTCTTCTCTTACTGTTTTAGCACCACATACAGGGCATATATCTGGCATTTTAAATTCTTTTTCTTCTCCTGTTCTTTTTTCTTTGTTTACTTTAACTATTTCTGGTATGACATCTCCTGCTTTTTGGATAACTACTGTATCTCCTATTTTGATTTCTTTTTCTTTAATAAAGTCCTCATTATGAAGTGTCGTTTTTGAAATGGTTGAACCAGAAACTTGTACAGGTTCTAAAATAGCAAGTGGTGTAATAACCCCTGTTCTTCCTACATTGCATACAATATCGATTAATTTAGTTTCTTTTTGCTCTGGTGGGTATTTGTAAGCAATTTGCCATCTTGGATTTTTGGCTGTGTTACCTAGTATTTCTCTAAAGTTTAGGTCATCGACTTTTACGACTGCTCCATCGATTCCAAAGGTAAGTTTATCTCGTTCTTCCCCAATTTTATGGATTGCTTTTTTTACTTCTTCTACGGTTGTACAAAATATTTTAATAGGATTGACAGAAAAGCCTAATTTTTCTAAGTATTGTAAGGCCTCATAATGTGACGTAATTTTTTTTCCTTCTATCTTTTGAATGTTATAAACATACATATCTAAGGGTCTTTTTTTTGTAATGGAACTATCTAGCTGTCTTAATGAACCTGCCGCTGCATTACGGGCGTTGGCAAAGATTTCTTCTCCGTTTTCTTCTCTTTCTTGATTCATTTTCTCAAAATCTCGATTGCTAATAAATACTTCTCCACGAACCGTTATATTGATTTTTTCAGTTAGTTTTTGTGGTATATTTTTTATGGTTTTTAAGTTTTCTGTTACATCTTCTCCTACTAGTCCATTTCCTCTGGTAGAGCCTCTCACAAATATACCATCTTTGTATTCTAATGAGGCTGTTAGTCCATCAATTTTGGTTTCTACCACAAAATTTTGGTTTTTAATCTCATTTTCTTCTGCTTGTTTTTTTATTTTACCCACATATTCTTCGATTTCTTCTAATTGAAATATATCTTGCATACTTAAAAGTGGTACTTCGTGTTCTACTTTATTAAATCCTGATTTTACTGTCCCTCCCACATGCTGGGTATAGGATTTTTTGCTAATCAGCTCAGGGTATTGATTTTCTAAATTTCTTAATTCTAACATTAACATGTCATATTCAAAATCGCTTATTTCTGGTCTGTCTTCATCATAGTATTTTTGTGCATAATAGGATGTTTTTTGATTTAGTTCTTCCATCCTTTTTTTGGCTTGTGCTTTGTTCATGTTTTTCCCTCCATGAAAATATTATACAAGATAGGTCCAAAAAAATAAAGAGCTTTTTTAGATTTTTTCGCAAAAGGGACAGACCCTTTTGCGAAAGGGTCTGTCCCCAATGAAAAAAATATTATTCCGCTCTTGCTTGTACTATAATTCTTTGATCATCACTTGCATCGGTACAGGTTGATAAGGTAATTTCCATAGCTCCATCGGTATCTCTATTAAAAAATGATGTGTCATTTTCGGCTGTTTGGAATACATTATAGACAGTATAGGTGACTCTATTTCCATTTAAGTCTGTTATGTAAATTTGGTCTCCATTTGTTAATTTTTTATTATCTGAGAAAAATAAACCATTTCTATAATTGTGTCCTACTATTACAACATTGCCTACTGTGTTTAACTCTGCATTTTGTGGATATAATGCTGCTACTGAAGTTTCTAGTTTTTTTACAGTTGGTGGATCTTGTAATACTGGATAGTTTGCATTTGTTTTTGGTATCTCTATGGTTCCTATCATATTAAATCCTTTGTACGTTTTAGCTGTATTACTGTTAGAGGAACTTACATTGGCTGAATCGATGTTATCTGAAATACTTCCTCCATCTTCTGTTGTATTAGCTGTTGTATTTTGAACTTCTTCAATAAAGGTTGATACATATTGATTAGAATCATTCTCAATTGAGTAATTTCTATAATAATTAAAAGCTAAATATCCTACTAATCCAATTACCGCAACGATTATAATTACTAATAAAATCGTTAAAAATTTACTATATTTTGTTTCTAACATATTTTATCCCTCCGTTTCTTCCACTAATTTTATTATATCACAAATCACATAAATTGTACATATTTTTTATAAATATTTCAACATTTGATATATTTTCACTTTCATTTTATAAATTTTATTTTCTTTTAAAACAATATACCATAAATAGATTAAAATCACTAATAATGCAATATTTTTTAAATCATAAATTAGGATACTGAATAAAAATGTTATTAAAAATAAAACGATATTTGATATTTTATTCATATAAATCGTTGCATTTACCTTATTTACTAGCAAACTTAAAATAGATTTTAATATTCTTCCTCCATCTAAAGGATAAATGGGTAATAAGTTAAATATGGCTATGAGTAAATTGGAATACATAATCATCATACTTAAATTCGTAGTTGGTTTCATAAATAGAATGAAAAGCATAATCAATATATTGACAAGAGGTCCTGCCATGGCTATGATTATTCTTTTTATCTCAAGTCTATTTGATTTTAAAATTTTTTCATTATAATCTCTTTTCGTTAAACTAAATTCAATAGAAAGCCCTACTGGTAAAAGCGTTACTTGCTTTACTTTCATTTTTAATAATAGTCCTGCAAATAAATGACTACATTCATGTATCATGCAAAAAATCATTATAATAGCATAAATTTGAATTTGTCTCGTAAAATAAAACAATATTAAAAAAACAAATATTTTTAAATCTATTCGAAAAATCATAATCTCCTTAAATATAGCAAAAACATATCTTTTGCTATTTTAAATATTTATAATTAATTGTGGATCTACTAATCGATCCTCTTTTCTTATTTCAAAATGTAAATGTGGTCCGCGTAGAATTTCCCGTAGAACCTACTTCTGCAATTTCTTGTCCCTGATAAACACTATCTCCTTCTTTTAAATACAATTTGCTGCAATGAGCATAAATGATTACAATATCATTTAGTTGTATTTTATAATGGTTTCCATAGTCTCCTTCTGAAGATGCTAAAATTATCGTTCCATCTGTTGCTGCTTTTATGACGGTTCCTGTTTCTGCTGCTATGTCTAACCCTGTATGGTATTTTGGAACAGTTTTGGTAGTTGGGGTTCGCCACCCGAAAGTTGAACTTATGGTTCCTTGCACCGGAAGGATAAAACTAGTTGTATTTTTGATGGCTTCTACATCTTTTTGTTCTTGTGTTTTTTCTTCTTCTGGGATATCCTCTGTGGAACCACCTATATTTTCGTCATTCGTATCTAAATTTTGTTCACTTGTTGTTTCAGTTGTTTGCGTTTGATTTTGGGCGTTCTCGTCTTGATTTTGTTCTTGTGTTGAGTTTTCGTTTTTCTCCTCGATTGGAAAATATTTTTGTAAATATCCCATTATGTACTGATAAGCATTATTTAAAGTTTCGTTTTGTGCTACCACTTCTTGTACCTTTGTTTGAAATTCATTGGATAAAAAATATTCTCGATTGGTAACTACATAAAAAATTCCATAAATGATAAAACATACAATAATTTGTCTTATCATTCTACTCATTAGGCTAGGGCCTTTTTTTTCTTTGGGAGTAGAGCGATATAGGTAAGTGTTTCCATTTCTTCTATGGTAGATTTCTTCTGCTCTCCTTATTTTTTCTTCAACAGACATTGTTTTTTCCATATGGTTCACCACTTCCTTAGTTTTTTCTGTTTAATGTATATGTTTTTTTTATCTTATTTATGACTTTTTATTTAAGTTTCAGTTTTTTTAAAGACTCCAGAATAGCCAGCCGGCTATTCTGGAGTCTTTAAAAAAACTGAAACTTATCAAAACACCAAAATACTTCCCACCATAAGAATGGTTACCACAATACTATAAATTTTGAGCATTTTATATTTTTTGTTTATCGCTGTATTTTCCTGTTTTTTATCTTTTTTTTCCATGGCATGGATATAGCTAGAAATTACACTTTCTGCTTCTCGAATAATATAATCTTCGGTATCTTTGCTATTTTGTTTTTTTCCATTTTCCTTTTTATCTATGTATTCAAGCGTTTTTACATTCTTTTTTGATTTAACAATAACAAGTGCCTCCTCAATTAAATTAGATGGTAAATTTTTTAATACTACCATATTTTTCATTTGACCGTTTTCCATAAGTTCCTCCTTACTTAACGAAAAAAATATTCTCTATTAAAATTTTTACCATCTTTTTCAAATTTATACCTATTTTTTATTTAATTTCATAGAAAGAAGTTTAGAGATACCTTTTTCCTCCATGGTGATTCCATAAACTGTATCTGCCACTTCCATGGTACCTTTTCTATGGGTAATGACTAAAAATTGAGTGCCTTGTGCAAATTTCTTTAAAAACTCTGCATAACGATTGACATTCACATCATCTAATGCTGCTTCTATTTCATCTAGCACACAAAATGGTGCTGGATTCATTTTTAAAATGGCAAATAAAAGCGCAATCGCAGTAAAGGCTCTTTCGCCACCTGATAAAAGTCCCATACTTTGTAGTTTTTTGCCTGGTGGTTGTACTTCGATTTCAATACCACAATCTAGAATGTTTCCTTCATCTTCTAGGATAATTCTAGCCTCTCCTCCTCCAAATAGTTCTTGAAAAGTTTGTCCAAAGTTTTGGTTTATGATTTCCATTTTTTCTTTAAATCTTGTTTTCATATTGTTCGTAATTTCAGTTATCATGTCTCTTAGTTTTGCCATTGTATTTTCTAAATCTAAACGTTGTTCACACATAAAATCATATCTTTGTTTTTGTGTTTTGTATTCTTCTATAGCATCTACATTTACAGAGCCGAAGTTCTTTGATGTCTTGTCTTAAAAGATTTACTCTTCTTGTGGTTATGGCAATATTGGCTGGTTTTTCATATCCTTCTGCGTTATTTGGGGTAAGCTCATATTCATTCCATAAAGAAGTAATCACTTCATTTAAATCGTCATCTAGTTTAGATTTTTTGACATCGAGTTTTACAATTTGGCCTTTTAAATCTTCAATTACTTTAAATTCTTCGACTTCTTCTTTTTCTTGTTGGGATAGTTTTTCATTAGCTGTTTTTCTTTGTTCTTTCATTTTTTCGATATCTTCACTACTGCTAGATACTTTTTCTTTTAATTTTTCTATTTGAGAAACTGTATTTTTTATTTTTTCTTCTAACTCTTTTTGTTCCAAAGACATTTTTTCGATTAAGTTTTGTTTGTTTTCTATACTTTTCTTATGATTTTCCATCTCACCTTTTAACATCTTCGTCATTTCTTCAATGGAACTTTCACTTTCGGTAAAGGAAGATACCGATATTTTTAAGTTAGTAATATCAAAATTTAGATCATCTACTTTTTTTATGGTATCTTTATTTAGATTCGAAAATTCGTTTATTTTTTCTCTTAAGCTATTATTTTGGTTATCAATCTGTTCTTTTTTCACATGATTTTCTTCTATCCTAGATAAACATTGTTTTTTCTGCTCTTCGTTTTCTTGCTTTTCTTGTCTTGCTTTTTCTAATCGTTTGGTTATTTTTTCTATATTTTCCTGTATGGAATTTAATTTTTGTTCTTCTACATTATATTTTATTTCAATGGTTTGAAGGGAATTTTCTAATTCTTCTGTTTTTTGAAGTATTTTACTAGAAGATACTACCATTTCTTCTCTTTTTTGTTTTAATTCTTCCTGTGTTTTTTGAATTTGCTGGATTTGTTTTGCTAACTCTTCTATTTCTTTGCTTCTTCCTAATATTTTTACCGTTTTTTTGGCTACAGAACCTCCTGACATAGAACCTGTCGTGCTTACAATATCTCCCTCTATGGTTACAATTCGAAAGGTATACCCATTTTCTTTAGCCAATTGGATTGCTGTTTCCATATTTTCCACAATAACAGTTCTTCCTAGTAAGTTTAAGATAATTTGCTGATACTGCTTATCATAGGTAATTAAATCAGAAGCCACGCCTAAAACCCCAGGATAGTTTCCCTTTATGTTTTCTATTTTTTTACCTTTTATCGTTGCTATTGGTAAAAAGGTTGCTCTTCCTAAATTGTTTTGTCTTAAATATTCAATCATCCTTTTAGCATCTTGTTCCTTTTCTGTAACGATATTTTGAAGCCCAGCACCCAAAGCCATTTCAATTGCTGTTTCTAACTTAGATGGTACATCGATTAATTCGGCAAGTGCTCCTTTTACTCCCCTTCCTAGTTCTTTTGTAGTTTTACAAGCATTTAACAAGGCTTTTACACTTTTTTGGTAGCCTTCTTTTTCTTTTTCGGTTTCTAGTAAAAATTTGTGTTTTGATTCTTTAAAATTAAGTTCTTGTATATTATGATTGATTTTATTGTCAATTTCTTTAATTTGCTCTTCTTTTTTGTTTTTTTCTTCTTTTATTGTTTCTAGTTCTTTGGTTATGGCATTTTTTTTGTTTTGAATCTCATAAAATCCTTTTTGGATTTCTTCTTTGGTAAATCTTGTATTGTCTAATTCTGAAATATGATTTTGAATTTCATTTTGAAGCCCAACTATTCTTTTGTCTAAATTGGCTATGTTTGCTTTTTGCTCATTGATACTTACTTCTATTTCATATTTTTGGTCTGTGTTTTGTTCTAATTTACGTTTATCTGCTTCTATTTCCAGTTCTTTTTGCGATAAAGTTTGATTAATTTCATTTAATTCATTTTGCTTTTCTTGTAGCTCTTTTTCATATTTTTCTTTGTTTTCTTTTAGCCCTTCTTTTTTGCTTAATTTTGTTGCCATATCTTCTTCTATTTTTGAAATTTTTGTCTTTAGTTCTTCTATTTCTTCCTGAAATCTTTTTTTGTTTTCTTCGTTATTTTGAATTTTTGATTTGGTAACATTAATTTCCGAACTTAAGATTTCCATATCTTTTTGGCTTGTAAAACCTAAATTTTGCGTATTTTCTATTTGGGTCATTAGCTCATCAATTTGTTCTTTTAATTCTTCTTTTCGCATTTTTATTTTTTCTAGCTTACCTTCTTCTAGGTTACAGGTATTTTGCATAATTTCGATATCTTCTTCGGTTTTGGCTAAATCTTCTCTACCTTTTTCTATGTTGTGTAAAAATAAACCTACTTCTATGTTCTTTAGTTCTTGTTTGAAGTCAAGATATTTTTTTGCTTTATCTGCTTGCCATTTCATTGGCTCTAAATTAGCTTCGATTTCTGTTAAGATATCATTGATTCTTAAAACATTTAACTTGGTGTGTTCTAGTTTTTTTTCAGATTCTTCTTTTCTGGTTTTATATTTTACAATTCCAGCCGCTTCTTCAAATACATTTCTTCTGTCTTCTGATTTATTACTTAAAATTTCATCAATTTTACCTTGCCCAATTATGGAATAGCCGTCTTTTCCAATTCCAGTGTCCATAAATAATTCTAAAATATCTTTTAAGCGACATTGTGTTTTATTGATATAATAACCGGTTTCTCCACTTCGATATAATTTTCTAGTAACCGTTACTTCTTCATATTCAATTGGTAGCTTTTTGTCTGAATTGTCAAATATTAAAGAAACTTCGGCAAAACCTAATTATTTTCTATTTTGGGTTCCTGCAAAAATAATATCCACTGACTTTCCCCCACGAAGTTCTTTCATACTTTGTTCTCCTAATACCCAACGAATGGCATCTGCAATGTTGCTTTTTCCGGAGCCATTTGGTCCTATGACACTGGTAATTCCTGGCATAAATTCTAATACGGTTTTATCAGCAAAGGATTTAAATCCTTGTAATTCTAGTCTTTTTAAGTACATACCTTTCTCCTTTTCTAAATACTATTGTTGATTTTGGTCACTTAGCTGCATTTTTTCTTTGATTATTTCATTCATCACATTTTTTAATTTTTCTAGTTTTTCCTCAGAATATTGAAAATTTAAGTTTAATCTACTAAACTTAACTTGCAACCATTTACGATAATATTGTATAGGATCCATTGTTTGCATATAATTTAGTTGTAATATAACTTTATACACTTCTTCTACCCAACCATATCCTTCTATTCTTCTCACTCTCTCTTCTGATTTCGGATCATCTCCATGGATTCGATCATCATAAAATATCCCTCTTCTAAAAAATAGAAACATATTATCATCTACTAATTGTTTTATTTTGCTAACAATTGTTTCTTGTATCTCCTCTTTTTCTTCCTTGTTTAACTTAAAATCAAAGCTTTTATCATCTTTTTCTACTTTATTGATAAACCTGTATAATTGTTCATAATTTATAACAGATTGTACTTTTAAATTTTCTAATTGCTTTTCTAATGGGATTAAGTCCTCATCATGTTTAATATTTAAATATTTTCTAGTTAAACTCCTATTGGTAAAATAAATAATTCCTTCTAATAGTACTTCTCTATTTTCCATTCCATAAAAAAAATTTTTTTCTAAATATTTTTGATCAAATTTTTTATAGGTATTTAATATATTTTCGATTACTTTCCAATTTTCCATTATTTTTCTATAGGCAAATTTAGTCGCTTCTGTTAAATTTTTATTTCCCACTTGTCCTAATTGATATAAGTTAAATGCTAAATCACCGTCTTGTTCGATTTTGGCCCTATTTCCACCTTCTAATACACCTAGGTAAGATAATATAATTCTAGGTTTTGTCCCTGTTTTAGATTCTTCAAGTCTTGCATATAAAAATTTTTTTATCGTTACATGAATGCCATCTGGAAAGTCTTTTAAAATGATTCTTTCCATTCCATCAACAAATTTTTTATCTTTTGGTTCTATCACCCCATATATGTTTTCTAATTCTTTTTCTAAATTTTGATTCGCTGCTTTTTTATTTTTTAATAACCATTTTCCATCTACAGAAAAAATATTTCCTTCTACCATTATATCAAAATCATTTGGTATGGAAGCTTTTCGTCCAATCATTTTCCTTAGCTCTTGTCTATCTTTTGGTTCTCTTATACTTAATTCCATTTTTACTACCTCTTTTTTTACAATCCCTACTACTTAACTCATTTGGAAAAGAGATACATTCTCTTTTCTAATTATGCTTCTCTTTTCCAATAAAATAAATATTGCTGTGCTAGACCTTCCAGATTACCAAATTTTTTTCTAGCTATTTTTTCAATTTCTTTTTTCTTAACTTTTTTCTCGTCTGGATTTTTAATGTATAATTCATTCATAACTCTTCTTACCCATACATCAATTGGGAATACATCTAATCTTTTTAAAGATGAAAATAATAAAATACAATCGGCAACTTTTGGCCCCACTCCTGAAAGTGTTAAAAGTTTTTCCCTCATCTTTAAAGTATCTGTTTCTTTCTGCAAATTTTTTAAATCTACTTTTTTATCTAATATCATATGAGTTGTCTCATATAGTCTAATGTCTCGAAAACCCGCACCTAGGCTTCTAAAGTCCTCTACCGTAACATTTTTCAGTTGTTCTGGCATTGGAAAAGTATAATAGGTTTTGTCTCTCCATTTTATTTCTTCCCCATATTTTTGAGCTAACCTTTCTATAATCCCCTTAATTCTTGGTATATTGTTGTTGGCTGATATAATAAAGGATAAGATTGTCTCCCATAAGTCTTGATTTAAAATTCTGATTCCTTCGCCATACTTTACACTTTGATTCATATTTTCATCAATTTTAGATAATTGTTCTTTTATTTTGGAATAGTCTCTTTTTAAGTCAAAATAATCTGTTACAACTGTTTTTATGTCTCCTGTTACCATTCCTTGAAAAATGATTTCATTTCCTTGTCTCTGGACATTTAAAACATTTTGTCTAAATACTCCTGTATAACCTCCATTTGGCTGTTTATTCCATCGAAAGCATTGTCCACAGTCAAAAATATGGTTTAGTTCGAAAGAGTCTTGATTTTTTAATCGATAGGTCTGTTCTTTCATATTTTTCTTCTCCCATATAAACATTTCCCACTTTTTATTGCATTTTTCTTATTTTTTTCTATTGGTACTTTTTCTTTTGCTACTGCTTTTTTTAGTTGTTTTTTTTACTTTTTTAGTTTCTACTTTTTCTTGTTCTTCTGGATTCCATTTTTCTCCTGGTTTTGGTTTATTCCAAGAGATATAATTACAGGTTTCTGGATGGTTTTCACAAACATAAAATTTTCGACCTCTCTTAGATTTTTTTACTTGAACCACTCCTCCACAATTTGGGCAAGGTACGTCAATGGTTTCTATAATTGCTTTTGTATTTCGACATTCTGGAAAGCCTGGACAAGCTAAAAATTTACCATATCTTCCATATTTATAAACCATCTGTCTTCCACATTTTTCGCATATAACATCTGATACCTCATCTTGCAACTCTACATGAGCTAATTCTTTTTCCACTTTTTCTACTTCTTGGATAAATGGCCCATAAAATTCTCGAATGACATTTTTCCATTTTTCATTTCCTTCTGCTATTTTATCAAATCTGGTTTCAATATTTGCTGTAAATTCTTCGTTTACAATATCGGCAAAATTTTCGGTTAGCAGTTTGTTTACTACTTTTCCTAGTTCTGTTGGCACAAGTTGTTTTTGTTCTTTTTGAATGTAATGTCTTTCGATTATGGTAGTAATGGTTGGAGAATAGGTACTTGGTCTTCCAATTCCTTTTTCTTCTAATGCTTTTACTAAACTTGCTTCTGTATATCTTGGTGGTGGCTCCGTAAAACTTTGTTTTGGATTGATTTTTTGTTTTTTAACTTCTTGTTTTTCTTCTAACGGTGGAAGCATTCCTTTTTCTTCTTCTTGCTTTTCATCTGTTCCTTCTACATATAATGCCATAAATCCTTGAAATTTTAAATTTTGACCACTTGCTTTAAAATCGTAGTCATTTGCTTGGATGGAAACTTGCATCGTGTCATAGATTGCTGCTGCCATTTGACTTGCTAGAAATCGATTGTAAATTAATTTGTATAATTTATATTGTTCAGGCGATATATATGATTTGATTTCATCCGGAGTAAGTTCAATATGAGCAGGTCTAATTGCTTCATGCGCATCTTGTGCATCTTTGCCTGTTCTGTAATATCGATTTTCATAATATTTTTCTCCATAGGTTGCAACAATTTGTTTTTTAGCGGCTTCTCTTGCTTCTTGTGAAATTCTAGTTGAATCGGTTCTCATGTAGGTAATAAGACCAGTATGACCTTGTGGCAACTTTACTCCTTCATATAGTCCTTGTGCTACTGACATGGTTCTTTTTAAGGTAAAATTCAACTTTCTAGAAGCTTCTTGTTGCATGGTACTAGTTGTAAATGGTGGTGCTGGCGTTCTTTTCTTTTCTCCTTTTTTGATGTCTGTTACGATGTATTTGGCTTTGTCTATTTCGGCTAAAATTTTGTCTACTTCTTCTTTGGAATGAAGGTCTACTTTTTTACCGTTTTTTCCGTAAAAACGAGCTTCAAATTCTTTTTTAGATTTTTCGTCTAATAAGCTTACATAGATATTCCAATATTCTTCTGGTATGAATTTTTCAATTTCTTCTTCTCTATCTACAATTAATTTAACAGCAACGGATTGTACACGTCCTGCTGACAGTCCTCTTTTTACTTTTTTCCATAGAACTGGACTTATTTTATATCCTACAATTCTATCTAATACTCTTCTGGCTTGTTGGGCATCTACTAAATTTATGTCAATATCTCTTGGCTCTTTAATGGCTTTTTGTACAGCTCCTTTGGTTATTTCATTAAAGGTTACTCTTGTAATTTTATTTTCATCTGCCTCTAATATATGGGCTAAATGCCATGCTATTGCTTCTCCTTCACGGTCCGGGTCAGTTGCAAGATATATGGTTTTGGCTGTTTTTGCATCTTTTTTTAAAGATTTAATTAAATCTCCTTTTCCTCTAATATTGATATATTCTGGTTCAAAATCGTGTTCGATATCCACTCCTAATTTTGATTTTGGTAAATCTCTTATATGTCCCATGGAGGCTACTACTTTTGTACTACCTCCTAAGAATTTTTTTATGGTATTTGCCTTTGCTGGTGATTCGACTATAATTAATTTGTCTGCCATTTTCTGCTCCTTTCTTTTGCTGAAATCCTATAAATTATACAAAGATTTGGTCTAAAAGTCAATCTTTATTTTTGGCTATTTTTTCTCCTCCACCAAAATAGAAAAGATAGTATTTTTTTTAATACTATCTTTTTAAATACTTTCCAATTTCATTTACTCTCTTTCTTCCTTTATTTATAATAATTCCTGTAAAACATCCTCCACACCAATTGGTGTTACTTCATTATTTCTTAATAAAGTTAATATTTTCTCTTCTTCTTCCAAATTGTTTGTTACATGCTTTACTTCCTTGGTTTCTACTTTTACATTTCCTTCTAAATACTCGGTTTTTACGACTTCAATTCCATATTTAGTTTCAACATTTTCTTCTTCTGATGTTTTGTAGTATTCTAACTTTATCGGGTACGGTATGCCTTCCTCCTCTAGATGCTCTTTTGATATGAATACTCCATCAAAAAATGTTTTCACTTTTACTCCCTTTCCTCAATTTTTACAACCTTACATAATATACCACAAGTTTTTTATTTTTGCAATAGTTATTTTGAATTTTCTTTGATTTGCTCACATTTTTCGACATTATTCTACATAAGTAGTTGTCGTATATGTTTAAAAAATTGGTTTTTATTTTCTATATATGTTTTCTTAGTTCCTGATAAATTTCTTCATGAATTTCTTCTATGGTCCTTATTTTTTCTTCTCTTACACACTGAATTTCATACCAATTATAATCTTTCGCTACTTCACATGCCGCATGATAAGAATCGATTAAATGATTTTTATCACTTTCGTGTATGTCTTTTTTGCTGTTGTGTGTAAATTTATTTTCTCTACCTTCCATTAGTTGAATTGATTTTTCAACTGGCATATTTAGAAAAAAAACTTCTGTTGGAATTGGTAACCCATATAAATGAAATTCAAAATCCCATAACCAATCTAAAAATTTTTTTCTTTCGTTTTTATCTGATATTTTTCCTGCTTGATGAACCATGTTAGCAGTTGTATAGCGGTCTGCTAATAAGATTCCACCTTTTTCGTAAAATTCTTGATACCCTGTCTTAAAGGTCGCATAGCGATCTGCTGCATAAAAAGTAGATGCTATGTAAGGACTTACATCTTTTGCATTTTTTCCGAATTCTCCGGATAAATACATTTTTACAAGTGATGAACTTGGACTATCATAATTTGGAAAACTGACTGTTTTATATTCTACTTTTTCTTTTTTTAATCTTTCTTGTAATTTTGTAAATTGTGTTTGCTTTCCACTTCCATCTGTTCCATCGATTACAAATAATTTTCCCATATTTATCGGTTCCTTTCTTTCTACCTTAAATTGTGTTTATTTTTTTATTATATAGATAAAATTTTTATTTGTAAATATTTTTTTGGGGACGCAGTCAAAAAAATATATATTTTTTGACTGCGTCCCCAAAAAGATATTTTAATATACATAATTTTGTGGATTTACTGTATTGCCATTAATTCTGATTTCAAAATGCAAATGTGGCCCTGTTGAATTTCCTGTTGAACCAACTGCTGCTATCACATCTCCTGCTTCTACTTTTTCTCCAACTTTTGCATAAAGTTTACTGCAATGTCCATACCAAGTTTCTACCCCATTTCCATGGTCTACTTTGATTAGTTTTCCATAAGACCCTTTATAGGCAGAAAATGTTACCGTTCCACTGGCTATTACTTTTATGTCTGTTCCAGTGCTGCAAGCAATATCTAGTCCTGTATGGGTTGAACGTCTTATCGAACTAGATTCTCCATATCTGGATGTAATCCTACCCGTTACTGGTAAAACAGATAGTTTTACATCATTGATAATGGCTAGCGCTTCATTTTCTTCTTTTATTTCTTGTGCTGCAGTTTCTACTGTTGTTGTTGCAACTTCTAATGGATCTGTATTAATTTCTTCTTTGTTTTCTGTATAGATTTCATTAATTTGAAGATTTAATTCTAAATCTTCCCCATTAAATTCTGTTTTGATTTGATTTACTAATTCTTCTGCTTCTTCTAAAGTATTAACATAAGACTTTGTTTCATTATTTAGGGCTACTTCATAGTATTGATAAGTTATTATGGTATAGTTTGTCTTTAATTGTTCTATGATTTCCTCTTCATTAGAACCAGTTGTTCTTGTTAATAATTTTAATTCATATTCTGGTTCTTGATTTAGTGAAATATTGGCTATGTTGCTTCCCTCTTGGTTTAAAATTTCTTCTTCTACTAAATTTTCAAATTCATTTAAATTCTGGATATAACCTATTTTTTCTCCTGCAACTGTTACTTCATATACTGGTTTATATTTTATAAAAATCATCGCTAAAATTAATAAAAACCCTGTTATTATTATTACTATAACCTTTGCCATTTCTTTCGTAAGATAGAATAATTTTGGTTTTAAAATAATATACACTCTCCTTTATTTCTTATTTTTAGCGAAACTGCGTGATATTATACCATATTTTTCAACATTATGCAAGTTTTATTTACATAAACTGTTCAAAAATAGGTTTTAAGTTAAAGTATGTTTTGATTTTCTTTAACTTAAAACCTATTTTCTTTATACTTATTTTATTACGCTTCTGGCTCAACTATGCCATAATTTTTTCCATCTTTTAATTTGTAAATAACACAAACTTTATTGTTTTCTACATTGATAAATGGTAGAAAATTATGAGTTGGTCTTTCTTGTAAGGCAAGCATAGCGTCTTCTGGTGCAAGTGGTTTGATTTCGTAGTAAGCATATTTTAAGATTTCGTTTGCTATTTCGTTTCTTTGTGCTTCTACTTGATTCATGTCTTTTAAAGAGCCATCTCGCATCATTTTTTCTTTTTTGGTTTTTGTTTTTCTGATTTGGCCTTCTAAGATATCGATTACTTTATCGATGGATGCATATAAATCTTTTTCTTCCGCTGCTGCTCTGTAATTTTCTCCATTTGCTGTAACTAGCATTTCTGCTATTTGTTCGTTTTTTTCAGCTCTTACGGTAACTTCTGCACTAGATTGTTCAAAGTATTTGTCAATTCTATCTAATTTTCTTTCGATATAGTCATTAATTGCTTCTGTAACTTTCATTTCCTTTCCTAAAACTTTTATTTCCATAGTAATTCCTCCTTTTGACATTTGATATTGTCTTTTTCTTTTTTGTTCTTACATTATATCTATAATTTAACCTTTTGGCAAGCTTTTTTGAAAATTTTATTCAAACAAACTCATAATCTCATCTCTACTAAACTTACTAATAAAAGATACCTTGGTAGAAAGCATATTGTCAATTAGTTTGGATTTTTTTTGTTGCAATTCGTAAATTTTTTCTTCAATCGAGTTACTGGTAATTAATTTATAAACTTGCACATTATTTTTTTGCCCAATTCGATGGGCTCTGTCGGTTGCTTGGTTCTCAGCAGAGGCATTCCACCAAGGGTCATAATGTATTACCATATCGGCTCCTGTAAGATTAAGTCCTGTTCCTCCAGCTTTTAGGGAAATGAGAAAAATTTTTACATCTGGATTGGTATTAAACTCATTTACTAAAGTTATTCTTTCACTTACCTTTGTACTACCAGTCAATTTAAAATAGTTGATATTTTTTTTGGCTAATTCTTTTTGTAGAATTTCAAACATAGAGGTATAGCCGGAAAATAGAAGTATTTTATGGCCCGCTTTTACTGCATCTTCTATGATTTCCATACATTGGATAAGTTTGCTACTTTCTCCTTGATAGTCTGCTAAAAATAAGCCTGGATGGCAACAAATTTGCCTTAATCTGGTTAAAGCTGCTAATATCATAATTTGACTTTTTTCGAATCCATTTACTTTGATTTGATCGGCAACGTCTTGTTTGGCTTTTGCTAAATAGGACATATAAATTTTTTCTTGTTCACCTTCCATGGTGTTATTTAGAACAGTTATCGTTTTTTCTGGAAGTTCAGTTAATACTTCTTTTTTGGTTCTTCTTAGTACAAATGGCTCGATTAACATTTTTAATTTGGCCATTGCCTCTTGATTGTTATCTTTTACAATTGGTGTTTCGTATAAAGCTTTAAATTTTTTGTAAGGAAATAGGTAACCTGGCATAATATAGTCAAATATGGACCATAGTTCTGCTAAGGAATTTTCAATTGGTGTACCAGTTAAGGCATATCTTGTTTCTGCTTTTAATTCTTTGATAGCTTTTGCATTTTGGGTATTACTGTTTTTTAAATATTGTGCTTCATCTGCTATGATGTATTGAAAGGTGTAATCTAGTTCTTTGTATCTTTCGATGTCTCTTTTTAATAAATCATACGAGGTTATCATTAAGTCATATTTTGGTAATTCTGAAATAATTTGTTTTCTCTCATTTGCTGTGCCAGAGATGACTTTTACTTTTAAATTTGGCGCAAATTTTTTGGCTTCTCCTAACCAATTTAGGGCTAATGAACTAGGAGATATTACAATACTCGTTTTTTTATTTTCTTGTGCTTCTTCTAGGTAAGATGAAATGACCGTTAAAAGCTGCAAGGTTTTGCCAAGTCCCATATCATCTGCTAAAATGCCACCAAATTTGTAGTGTTCTAATGTTTTTAGCCAACTGTATCCGATTTTTTGGTAATCTCTTAAAATGGTTTGCATACTGGATGGAATTTCTATTTTTTCATCCAAATTTTCTTTTTCTAAATCTTCTACCATTTGTTTGTATTCTGTGTTTTTGGTTGTTTTGGTATTTTTGAATTTTTTGAGTAATTCATTTAAATATAGTGTTCTACTAACTGGAAGCTTAATTTGATTATCTTTTATATTTTTATAATTAATATCCATTCCAGAAGAAAGTTTTTCCAAAAATTCTACATCTTCGTTTTCGGTTAAATTTAAAAAGCTTCCATTTTTTAATCGATGGAATTTTTTCTTTAATTTATATTTTTCCATGATTTCTTGTATTTCTTCTGGTAAAATATTTAATTTGCTTAAGTCGATATTTAATAAATTGTTTTCTACTTTTACTCCAATTGCTCCTAATTTAGGCTCTCTAATTTCTTTGGTTTTGAAGTTATCGGTAACTAGTACTTCAAATTTTTGCATATAAAGATTGATATCATTGGATAAAAAGTTATAGATTAATTCATCATTTGGTAAAATAAATCTTAGATTTTTTACATCTAACATAAAACCTGATTTTTTAAATAAATTTAAATTTCTATTTTCTTCTAGTTCGTTTCTTAATGCTTTTATTGTAATCTTTTCTTCTAATGGGTTAAATTCTTCTTCTGCATAACAAAATTTCACATCAGCTACTAAGTAGTTGTTTTCATCAAAATCTAAATATACTTTTACCACTAGCTTTTGTGGTCTAAATTCTTCAATTTCTTCTTCTTCCATTCCTTGTAGTTTTACCGTGTTTTCGATTTTCGGCATGACAATGGAATAAAAATCTTTTAAATCTTTTTTTCTTAGTAACATCTCTGATGTGTAATTTTCACGAAAAGCTTTGATGACTTTTAAACTTGTATTGGAAAATTCTTTGTCACATCGATAGAATTTATTGGCATATAGTACATAATCATATTCTTTTCCATTGAATATGGCTAATTTAAAAATATCAATATTCGGTCTTAAGGTTAGCTCTTCTTCGTTGATTTTAGCTAAATCAAATTCTATGTTTGGATTGGATTCAATGAATTCTAATTTTGTATTGGTATAGTCATAAGTAAAGTTTACTTTTTTGTCTTTTAATAAGTCAAATACTTCGTCTATGACATTTTCTCCTAATGTGATGGCTGCTTTGTTTATGGAGGATGTGTAATAATATCCATATCTGTCATTGGAATTGGAATATTTCATAATTTCGGCATATCTTAAAATAAAGTCTAGTAAAGGCCTAGATGCTTCTTCGAAATTGTCTCTATCGTGTACAAATTCTAGTTTTTCTCCATATTTAAAGTATTCATGATTGATCATTCTGGTATAAAATTCTGGTAGGTCTTTGATTTTGTACATTCTTCCATTTCCAATTTTGATTTCTAGTTTCATAACATTGGAAAATTTGTCGTAATCGATTTTGGTTTCAATTTTTACTTTGTCTTTGTCTAATAATTTTATGGTTTCGTCTTGATTTAATTCTTTTAGTTCTTCGTTGTAAAATGTGTTAATTAAGTTATTAAAATTTTTGTATTTGAATTTGTCATTTTTGGAGTTATGGCTGGATAAGTTTATATTTTTTACATTTTCTTGCTCATCATCCCAAAATTTGGTTTGTTCGAATTTCATAAGGGTTGCTACTATGTGTTTACAAGCACTATAGTAATTTAGATAGTCTGGGCATTCACAAGAGGCTATTTCTAGTTCTCCTTTTTTTACCTCAATGTCTACTTGGTAATCATCGTTGTTTCCTGTAACGATTGAGGTTAAACTGAAGTTGTCTTGGTTTTGATAGTCTGTTTTGATGATATTGACTCTTCCTTGGTTGATGTATCTTTTAGCCTTTGTAACTCTTGTTTCTCCTGCGTCGTGGTATATTTCTTGGGATAATTGTTTATTCACTAACATTGGTTTCTCCTTATATTTTTTCTGAATTATTATTATATATCAAAACTTTTAATTTTTCAAGTAGTAGAATTGGGCCAAAAAGACCCGGTCCTAATAGCCTTACTTCTTAATGCAAAAAAAGACCAGTTATTCCTAACCGATCTTTAATCTATAATATTCTGCTATTCGTTCATCTAATTTTACACTTAATTCATATATAATAGCATAATCTTTCCCCTCTTCTATGCTTTTATTTAATTCATCCCTCAATTTACAAATTTCATCATTTAACATTTGCCCTCGCTCCTTTAAGTCATAAAATTTATTTTTTCTTATTTCTCTTACATATATTACTAAATTATCACAATATTTGCTTGTCGTCAAGTATTTTTGCACAGTTTCAGGATTTTTCGTAAGCCTTTATTCTACTAAGTTTTAGCTTATTTGCGAGTTTCCGACAGTATTTTTCATTTTACAACAGAAAGTACCATTTTTTCCTTTTTGAAATTGTCTTTTAAAACTTGGTTTGCAAAACCGATATCTATGGTATCGATTTCTTCTAAATAGTCAAATGAATGTATCCCTTTCATAAAATCAGATAAGAACATCCTAGCTATACTGGTTACGTCATTATATTCTTTTACATATTCACCATAAATCATTTTTTTCATTCTTTCAAAGTTGTCCACATTTAGCCCATTATTTTGAAATTCTTCGATTTTTTGTTTTAATTTTTCGTATACTTCTTCTGGATCATTGGCATTTTCTGAAATTAATAGGTGGGCATAGTTTTCTCCAAATTCATAAGATAAATTTGGCATAGCATACATGTTTCCAGCTTGATACAATTCTTTATATAAGGCAGAACTTTCACCAATTAACATATTTAAAATGATTTCCATCGCAATATGGATTTTAACTTTTTCTTTTGGACTTGGTGGATTACATTTGATGCCTATCGTAAATAATGGTTGACTAACTTGCATTTGCTGCTTTATTTTTTCTTTTACTATTTCCTCTGGTTCTGGTTCATAAATTCTTTTGATTTCGCCATTTTGTGGCTTTTCTATCAGTCTTTTTTTAATTTCTTCTAAGATTTGTTCTGGTACGAAATCTCCACTGATTACTAAGCACATATTGGATGGATTATAAAAGGTGTTGTAACATTTATATAAAATATCTTTGTCTATATGACTTATTGTTTCTACCGTTCCTGTAATATCTAGTTTTACTGGATTTTTATAATACATCGCTTCTAATGCATTTAAATACACTTTCCACTCTGGATAATCATCATACATTTTGATTTCTTGGCCGATAATGCCTTTTTCTTTTTCGACATTTTCGTCTGTGAAATAAGGATGTTGCACATAGTCCATAAATTCATCTAATGCCTCATAAAAGTTATCGGTACATTCATAAAGATAGGCAGTGTGGTCATTGGTTGTATAGGCATTGGCACTAACTCCTAGGGATGTTAAGACATCTAAACTGTTTTTTCCATTTTCTTGTTCAAACATTTTATGCTCTAAAAAATGTGCTACACCTTTTGGGACCTCAGTAACTTCAGTCTCTCCAGGTACAATAAATTTGTTGTCATTAGAGCCATAATGTGTTCCCCATATAATGTATTTTTTTTGAACTCCTTTTTGGGGAATAATTATTACTGTTAACCCATTTTTTAGTTTTTCTGTATATATTTTTTCTTTTATCTTTAAATTTTCTAAAACTTGCATTCTAATCCCTTCCTTTTAAAAAGTATATTGTATTTAATTTAACTTTACTTGCTATATTTTGTATCTGTGATTTATTTACTTTTTCAATTTTTTCTATATATTCTTTTAAGCTAATATTTTCTCCACTTAATTCTTGTCCTAAGAAATATATAATTAGTGTGTCTTGCTCATCATCCATTGCTACTATACTAGATATAATTCCTTTTTTTACATTTTCTATTTCTTCCTCACTGAATTTACCATTTTTCATGTCTTCAATTTGTGCTTTTATTATATCAAC